>JANOAP010000598.1:0-18930 GCA_031411175.1 Rhodoferax sp.
AAGGCGTGACTTGGCAACGTACATGAATCCGACGCCCAGTGGCGCTCCCATCCATTTGTGCAAGTTGAACCCCACAAAGTCCACCCCGAGTTGTTCGACCTTGAAGTCGATCTGGCCCCATGAATGGGCCGCATCCAGCACGACGTCGACGCCACGTGATCTGGCCATGGCAGCAATTTCTGCCACCGGCATCACCAGGCCGGTTCTGTGACTGACGTGGGTCAGCAATAGCAGGGCGGCCTTGGGGTTGTCTGCCAGAACCCGCTGATAGGTTTGCATCACCGCAGCGTGCGTGGCAGGCTCAGGAATGGAGAATTTCACGACATTCACACCACGCCGCTCTTTGAGCCAGTTCATGGCGTACTGCATGGAGTCGTAGTCCAGATCAGAAAACAACACGGTGTCGCCTGGTCTGAGTTTGTTGTAGCCGCCGATCAACAGCTGCAGGGCTTCAGTGGCTCCGCGCGTCAAAGCGATTTCGTCGGTTGCAGCACCCACCACGCTGGCCAACAGCTTTCGGGCGTCTTCGACATCGCGACCAAATTGGGTGCGCGCATAGAAGGAGTTGTCCCGGTTGACCATATCGGTTTTGGCCATGTAGTCGCGCCTCACGGGTTCAGCCATGATGCCCCAGTAACCATTCTCAAGATTGAGAATTTGCGGGTTGACGGCATACAGTGAACGCACTGCAGCCCAGTAGTCGCGATCCGCTGCCAGTGCCAGACCGGTTGTTGATGGCATCGGCGGCAAAGCTCGTACCGGTGTTTGAGATTGGGCCGTGGCCGTATCTGCAGCACACGCAGCAGCGGCCAAGCCTAAAACAAATCCGCGGCGATTGGATTGAATCATCAGCGTCCTCCTTGGTGAATATAGAAACTCGTTTGTAACCTGCCCAGATGACATCAGTACGTCACGTCATTTCAGCTCAACTGTAATAAATATGACTTATTGGCGGCGCATGCTCAAAGGTTTATCCAAGTTGACTGCCCATGCTTCTTCCTACTTCTGCCAACTATGGTGCAGACGCCTCGGGCCTGATCTGTGGCTACCGCTTTGGCGCTGACGGGCGCGGCGTTTCTATTGGCTCTCAGCAAGCGATTGAGTGCCTGCCGCAGGTTTCTGGTGGCGACGGATTTCTGTGGTTGCACTTTAATCTGGCCCATTCGGCAGCCGAGCCCTGGCTGCGTCAGCACCTCAAGCTTTCCAGTGTGTTTCACGAGGCCTTGCATGACGGATCGCGGTCCACCCGGGTTGAGCTGGATGACGACACACTGGTGGCCGTGGTCAATGACGTGCATTACGATTTTGCGTTTGACCCGTCGGACATCTCCACACTGTGGCTGTCCGTGGGGCGCGGGGTCGTGGTCAGCGTGCGGCTTCAGCCATTGCGCTCCATAGACCGCCTGCGTGATGCCGTGAACCGGGGTGCCAAGGTGAGGTCCACCGTTGAGCTGCTGGTCCACCTGATGCATGACCAGGGCGACGTGCTGGTAAATATAGTGCGCACAACCACAGCACGGGTGGATGAAATTGAAGACGTTCTTATGGCGGGGCGCCTTCAGCAGCGGCGCGGCGATTTGGGTACGCTGCGCAGGCTGCTGGTGCGCCTGCGCAGGTTGCTGGCGCCCGAGCCCGCAGCGCTATTTCGGCTGCTGCAGAAGCCGCCTAAATGGATTCATGAGGAAGACCTGAACGATTTGCGGCAGTCCACTGAAGAGTTCAACGTGGTCTTGAGCGACATGTCGGTGCTGCAAGAGCGCATCAAGCTTTTGCAGGATGAAATTGAAGGCCGGGTTGCCGAGCAAAACAACCGCAGCCTTTTTGTGTTGACGATCGTGACCGTGCTGGCACTCCCCATCAACATTTTTGCCGGACTTTTGGGCATGAATGTTGGAGGTGTGCCCTTGGCTCAGCACCCTTATGGGTTCTGGATTGTGGTGGCGATCATCGCGACGTTCACGGCAGTGGCTGCCTGGGTTGCCTTCAGAAAAAGGGGCTGACACCGGCCCGCTCGCGACATCGCCACGGACGCGATGCGACCCAATTCATAAAAATGTCATATCAATGCCATGAGGCTGTCACGCAGCTTGCCTAAGCTCGTATCGCTATTGTGCAAAACACTGAAAGGTATCCTTCGATGAACGCAAACACAAGCGCTGAAACACTGGCAATTCAAAGCCACGACAGCGAAGATTTCAACACCAGCAGCAACCCGTCGCTCAACGACATCATTGACGCACGCTTGAGCCGACGCGGCCTCTTCAAGGCCGGGTTTGGCACAGCGGGCACCGCTGTTCTGGGTACCATCGGCCTGTCCGCCTGTGGCGGTGGCAGCACAGCGGCTGTAGCCGTGCCAGCGGTGGCAGCGCTAGGTTCCACAGCGCTTGGTTTTGCAGCGATTGCCAAAAACAAGCTCGACACTGTAACCATCGCCACTGGCTACGCGGCAACCCCCATCTACGCGTTGGGCGACCCGCTCACGGCGACCACACCGGCCTACAAGAATGATGGCACCGACACCGACTTTGACAACCGTGCTGGTGACCACCACGACGGCATGGAGTACTACGGCCTGAATGCCGCAGGCACCGCCCGCGATGTGAATGGCAATGAGCGTGGCCTGCTGGTCATGAACCACGAGGCGCTGACAGACCAGTTTCTGCATGCCAACGGCACTACCGCCAACCCGCGCCCTGTGGGCGAGTCTGACAAGGAAATCCCTGCACACGGCGTCTCCATTGTTGAAGTGCGCAAATCTGCGACGGGTGCGTTCGCTTATCAGCAGGCCTCCAGCTTCAATCGTCGCATCACGCCACTGACACCCATGCAGATCAATGGTGTTGCTCGCGGTAACGCGCTGGTTAGAACCAAATTTTCCGCAGCAGGCACGGATTGCCGTGGCACCATCAATAACTGCGGCACGGGCTACACCCCCTGGGGCACATTTTTGACCGGTGAAGAAAACTGGGCCGGGTACTTCACCCGTTCGTCCACCGACGACACAGCGCGCGGCGGTGCCACTGCCAACAGCGTGATTTCGCTGACCCGATATGGGCGCGCGCAGGGCGCTGCAAGCCGCCACGGCTGGGAAACCTCGGGTGCTGACGACAAATATGCCCGCTGGAACATCAGCCAGACAGCGGCCGACGCCACGGGTGACTACCGCAATGAGCTAAACACCTTTGGCTACATGGTTGAAATCGACCCCTACGACAAAAACGTTGCCATCCGCAAGCGCACCACGCTGGGCCGGTTTGCGCATGAAAGCGGTGTGTTTGGCACCGTGACGGCCGGCAAGCCGCTGGCGGTGTACATGGGAGATGACTCGCGTGGCGAATACATCTACAAGTTTGTGTCTGCCAGCAACTGGGACAGTGCCGATTCAAGCCCCGCCAACCGCATCACCACGGGTGACAAATACCTGGACAGCGGCAGGTTGTATGTTGCCAGGTTCAGCGCCGACGGCACCGGCCAGTGGATTGAGCTCAGCATGAGCAACGCCACCCTGGTTGCCGCCACCAACTACAAGTTTGCCGACAATGGCGACGTGGCGATGAACAGCCGCCTGGCTGCGGATGCCGTGGGTGCCACGCGCATGGACCGCCCCGAGTGGTGTGCCGTGAACCCCGTCAACGGCGAGATCTACTACACGCTGACCAACAATTCCAACCGCAAAATTTCGCCCACCGGCACAGCGCTGGCACAGCAGGGTGTTGATGCAGCCAACCCACGTTCATACACCGACGCACCCACGGCCACCACGTCGGCCGGCAACGTGAATGGGCACATTTTGCGCATGCGTGAGCTGGCTGACTCATCGGCCGCCACCAGCTTCACTTGGGATGTGTACCTCTTCGGTGCGCAGGCCGATGCAGACCTGGGCCTGGTCAACCTGTCCAGCCTGACGACTGACCAGGACTTCTCCAGCCCCGATGGCTTGTGGTTCAGCCCCAAGACCGGTCTGGCATTCATCCAGACCGACGATGGTGCTTACACCGATGTCACCAACTGCATGATGCTGATTGGTCGCCCCGGCAAAGTGGGTGACGGCACCACGCCCACTCTGTCTTACACCAAGGCCGATGGCAGCAAGCTTGACATCCAGACCCGCGTGGGGGCCAAGCCCACGGTGGACACCCTGCGCCGCTTTCTGGTGGGACCGGTTGACTGCGAGATCACCGGCTGTGCCGAAACGCCAGACGGCAAGACGTTGTTCATCAATATTCAGCACCCCGGTGAAACCATCACCAAGGCGAATATTGCTGACCCAACCAAGTTCCTGAGCCATTGGCCTGCCAACGCAGGCTATGGCGCAGGCGGTGCCGCCACCGCACGCCCCCGCTCGGCCACCCTCGCCATTACCAAAAATGACGGCGGGTTGATCGGCAGCTGATTTCCAGAAAAAAGCAAGCAGACCCGGCAGAGCCGGTTAGCCTGGCCTCAGAAGAGGCCGGGCTTTTTTTTGCCCTCCGTGAAGCGCCTCCGCTTTGCATGCAGGGTTTCATCAGACGGCGGTCTGGTTCACTCTCTTCATCAACTCTTCCGCACTCTCTTTACGTTCGCTGTATCGGTCCACCAGGTAGGGCGATACGTCGCGCGTGAGCAGGGTGAACTTCACCAGCTCTTCCATCACGTCCACCACGCGGTCGTAATACGCCGATGGCTTCATGCGCCCGTCATCGTCAAACTCCATGAATGCCTTGGCCACTGACGACTGGTTGGGTATGGTGATCATGCGCATCCAGCGGCCCAGCACGCGCAACTGGTTCGCCGCGTTGAACGACTGCGAGCCGCCGCTGACCTGCATCACGGCCAGCGTTTTACCCTGCGTGGGGCGCACAGCACCTTGCGACAGCGGAATCCAGTCGATCTGCGTTTTCATGATGCCGGTCATGGCGCCATGGCGCTCGGGCGATGTCCACACCATGCCTTCGCTCCACGCGGCCAATTGGCGCAGCTCTTGCACCTTGGGATGCGTGTCGGGTGCATCGTCGGCCAGCGGCAAACCATGGGGGCTGAAGCTGCGGGTCTCGCAACCCATCGCTTGCAACAGCCGAGCAGCCTCTTCGCTCAGCAGGCGACTGAACGAGCGCTCGCGCAGCGAGCCGTAGAGCAACAAAATACGCGGTGGGTCGAGCGATGGCGTTGCAGGCTGCAAATGAGCTTGTGCAGGCACCACAAAATGGTCGCGCCTGAGGTTGGGAAGGTCCGTCATGTCAGTCCCGCGGCTGGGCCAATACCCGGGCAAGTAGCACGCCTGCCGCTGCTCCCCCACATTGCGCCAACACAAACCCCAGCGCACTGGCCGGGGCAATGCCCGCGAAGCTGTCGCTCATCATGCGGCCCATGACCGCGGCCGGGTTGGCGAACGAGGTGCTGGCGGTAAACCAGTAGGCCGCGCCGATGTAACAGGCCACCAGGGCGCTGGCTTTGCCAGCCGGTGCACGCAGGATCACAAACAGTAACCCGGCGGTGGCCACGGCCTCGGCCACCCATTGGCCCCAGCCATCCCGCAGCTTGGCGCTGAACTGGAGGATCGGCAGGTCAAACATCAGGTTCGCCAGCCAGGCCCCCACCACCGCCCCTGTCAATTGGGCCACTATAAAAAGAGTAGCTGCCCAAGCTTGGTAGTCGGACTTCACAGCCTCTTTTGACCACATCACCAGAGTGACCAGCGGGTTGAAGTGGGCCCCGCTCACGGGCCCCAGCGTTTCGATCAGCACGTACAACGCAAACACCGTGGCCAGCGTGTTGGCCAGCAGCGCCACGCCGTTGTTGCCGCCGCTCAGGCGCTCGGCCATGATGCCGGAGCCGATCACGGCGCACAGCAGGGCCGCCGTGCCGACAAACTCGGCCAGCAGTTTTTGGGTGATCGACGGGTTGGCAGACGGGGTTTTCGGCAGCAGGCCTTCAACGGAAGTCTGCCCTGTCATGACTGCGCGAGGTCCCGTGCGCTCTTTTGCAGCATGAGTTTGTTCACGCTCTGCACCGGCAGGTTCACCAGCAAGTCCAGGCGGCGGCGAATGGTATGCAGGGTCTGGCGAAACGCTTCCAGGCGCTGTGCGTCCGTGCCTTGCACTTCAGATGGGTCCGGGTAACCCCAGTGCGCTGTGGCAGGATGGCCGGGCCAAAAGGGGCACACCTCTCCCGCCGCGTTGTCGCACACGGTGATGACCAGGTCCATGTGTGGCGCATCGGGCTTGGCGAATTGGTCCCAGCTCTTGCTGGTGAGTCCGTCAATCGAAACGCCGGCCGTTTGCAACACCGTCAGTGCCATGGGGTTGGGCGTCTGGTTGTCGCGCGGGCTGCTGCCAGCCGAGTAGGCCTTGAACCGGCCCCGGCCGATGTGGTTGAGCATGGCCTCGGCCAGAATGCTGCGGGCGGAATTGTGGGTGCACAAAAAGAGCACATTGATGGCTTGGTTTGACATGGTATGGATCTCGGTGAAGGACTAGGGAAGAGGTGAATGGGAGTCAACACGTTGTGCAGGCCGGTGCTGGCACTACCGCGCAATCGCCGCCCTGGCAACAGTGCTCGGTCAGGTAGCCGAGCAGGGCGTTCATCTGGGTGAAATTGGCGCGGTAAATCAGGTTGCGGCCCCGTGGCTCGCAACTCACCAGGCCCGAGTTGGCAAGCTCCTTGAGGTGAAACGACAAGGCACTGTTCGACGAGCCCAGTTGTTCTGCCATCGCGCCTGGCGTCAGGCCCTCGGGCCCGGCTACCACCAGTGCCCTGAAGGTGCGCAGGCGTTGGGGCTGCGCCAGCGCGGCTAGGGCTTTGACGGCGACAGCTTCGTTGATTTCAGCGGCATTTATTTCCATAGTTCAATAATACTTGAAATATGGAAATGATGTCAAAAGCAGATCTGCAAGCAGCTCCGCAAGGCCTGTCATACCTGCGTCACGCGGACTTCGTAAGCTCCCACTTTCAGTTGCATACCCAGCCCCAACCCGAAAGGCACCGCCGCATCATGAAGCTCCGATTTCGACTGCCATTTGATACCAACCGTCACAGTGCTTTCACCACGCCTTTGCGCTTGCTGTTGGCCACCACGGCTGCCTTCTGGATGGGTACCGCCCAGCCGCAGGTCAACACCAGCAAGCCATCCCGCCAGATCACTGAACTGCGCTTTCGCGACTTCTTCAGCATGCCGGTTGGCCCCACCGGGCTGAACATCAGTGACACCTTGCGCAATGCTGACGGGCAGACCGTGCGCCTGGTGGGCTATATGGTTCAGCAGGAAAGCCCGGCACCCGGCCGCTTCATGCTGGCACCGCGTCCGGTGCAGATGAGCAAGCACACCGATGGTGAGGCGGATGACCTGCCGCCCGCCACGGTCATGGTCTACCTCGACCCCAGCCAGCAGGACTGGGTGGTGCCCCATGTGCGTGGCCTGGTGGCTGTGAATGGCAAGCTCAGCGTGAATCGCCATGAAGAGACCGACGGACGTGTGTCATGGGTGCGCCTGCAACTTGACCCTGATTCGACGCGCGGCATGAGTGCCACCGAGATGGCGGGCTACCTGCACAGCCGACAGCACGGCCACTGAGCCATCACTTCTGTTCTTTCCAGATCTTCTATTCAATTCAATCGCTCCATCCCGCGATTCAGTTATAAAAATTTTTCCCAACGACAAGAACCGGCCGTTGCAGGACAGCCAGCGGCCCTTCGTCAAGTCGGCACCCTTGACAGCCTACCCTGCAAGCCCGCACCAAGCGCAAGCCCTGACTGTCATCAAATGGTCACCGGGCGTAAGTAAGCTCGGCCACAAGCCACTGAAATCTTTCGGTGGTTTTTTTTTAACCGAGACGGACATGAATCAAAAAACACTGCTTTCTGTTTTGCTGAGTGCAGCACTGGCTACGACGGCTGCACAAGCTGCCCCGACACTGATCGCCATTGGCACGCTCACCGGCACCGCCGACCTGTCTGGCCTCACCGGCAACCTTGAGAATGGCGTGGCGGGCAACATTCTGGGCGGCATGGGTTCAGGTCTGACCTGGGCCGGTGGCAACACCTTTCTGGCCACACCAGATCGCGGGCCTAACGCAACCGTCTACAACGCGCTGGTCGATAACACGACATCCTACATCTCGCGTTTTCAGACCCTGACGCTGAATCTGACCGCCACGGCGAATGGCAATCTGCCTTACACGCTGGCACCTACGCTGACGGGGACCACCTTGCTTTCCAGTCCAACAGCATTGACCTACGGCACAGGCGCCGGGTTGAATGTACCGAATGGCACACCGGCTCAAAACACGGCCGGCGTCAATTACTTCACGGGTCGATCAGACAACTTTGATGCCAACAAGTCATCCACCAACCCGAACAACGGGCGTCTGGACCCGGAGGCCATCCGCGTGTCACGCGACGGCAAGAGCGTTTTCATATCAGACGAATACGGCCCCTATGTGTACCAGTTTGATCGCGCCACCGGCCAGCGGATCAAGTCGTTTGCACTGCCTGCCAACCTGGCGGTTCCCAAGCTGAATGCGGTAGGTGATCTTGAGATTTCCGGGAACACGATCGGGCGCGTCGCCAACAAAGGCATGGAAGGCCTCGCCATCACGCCTGACGGAACCATGCTGATTGGCATCATGCAGGCACCCTTGGCGCAAGACAAAAACAAGATGGTTCGCATCGTCACCATCGACATTGCCACAGGGGTAACCCGCGAATACGCCTACCAGCTCACGACCGGATCAGGTGTGAGTGAAATCCTTGCCATCAATAACCATGAGTTTCTGGTGGACGAGCGCGACGGCAAGGGTCTTGGCGATGGCAGCGCTGCGGTGGTCAAGCAACTCTTCAGGATTGATCTGGCCGGGGCCACAGAGGTCAGCAACCTCACAGGATCAGCAGCCGATCAGGCGGCTCTCAAAACCGCGGCTGTGAAAAAGACCATGGTGCTTGACGTGGCTGCCCTGCTGAACGCAAACGGCTTTGCCTTCACAAACATCCCCTCCAAGATCGAAGGCCTGGCCTTTGGCGAAGACATCGTGATCAACGGTATCACCCAGCACACGCTGTACGTGGCCAACGACAACGATTTCGTACCCGGTGTGGCAGGCGAGAACAAGTTCTTCGTGTTTGCCGTGAGCGATGCAGACCTGGGCGCTACCTTCCAGCAGCAACAGATCCCCGAGCCTGAAAGCCTGGCACTGGTGCTCCTGGGGCTGGGGGCTGCTGGTTTCGTCAAGCGGCGCACGGGTCGGCCAGCGGTGTAACCCAATTGCCACGCGCTCTTCATGGTGTTGACATGTTGATTCTCAACAATGGCTCTATTGACCAACACCCGAGGAGATCAACAATGAAAGAACTGCCCAGCCCCACTTTCCCCCTGTCTGGCATCACCTGGCCCAAAGGGCTGCTTCGCTCGCCTGCGCCCCGTGCGGTGCCAGTGCGGCACGCTGCCCCGCAAGCCACGCCAAGTGGCATCGAGGTTTCGTGGGCCAGGCACAACGATGAGGTGCGCCAGGCGCAGCGTCTGCGGTTCAACGTGTTCGCGGGCGAAATGGGAGCGCGCCTGGACACCATCTCGCCGGGCCATGACGTGGACCTGTTTGACAATTTCTGTGAGCACCTTTTGGTGCGCGACGCCGCTACACGCGAAGTGGTGGGAACCTACCGTGTTTTGACACCGGCACAGGCCAAGCGGGTGGGCAGCACCTACAGCGATACCGAGTTTGACCTGGTGCGTCTGCGCGGCCTGCGCGACCGCATGGTGGAGATGGGCCGCAGCTGTGTGCACCCCAACTACCGGCATGGCGGCGTGATCATGGCGCTGTGGGGTGCGCTGGCTGAATTCATGGTGCGCAATGACCTGGACACCATGATTGGCTGCGCCAGCATCCCCATGCTGCACAACGGCATCGTCAGCGGTGACGCAGCGGCCAGCATCTGGAACAAGGTTCGTGACAAACACCTGGCCCCGATTGAATTTCAGGTCAGGCCGAGACTGCCACTGCCCGTGGAGCACCTCGACGGCACGCTGGACGTAGAGCCACCCGCGCTTATCAAGGGGTACTTGCGCCTGGGTGCCAAGGTGCTGGGCGCACCGGCCTGGGACCCCGACTTCAACACGGCCGACCTGCCGATGATGATGCGCATCAATGACTTGCCGACGAGGTACCGAAAGCACTTTCTGGGGGTCTGATGCGCACGGCCTTTGATACCCTCGGACCGTGGGTGAACAGCCTGGCCGATGAAGTTGACGGGGCGGTTGGTCAGGACCATGACGAAGCGCCCGGAACCCGGCGTTATCGAGCGATCTTCATTTCAGACCTGCATCTGGGCACACCGGGCTTTCAGGCGGAAGCCCTGCTGGATTTCCTGAAGGCCAACTCCAGCGACTACCTCTACCTGGTGGGCGACATCGTGGATGGCTGGCAGCTTCGCCGGCGCTGGTTCTGGCCCCAGGCCCACAACGACGTGGTGCAAAAACTGTTGCGGTGCGCCCGCAAGGGCTGCCAGGTGATCTATGTGCCAGGCAATCACGATGAATTCGCCCGTGCCTTTGTGGGCCACCAGTTTGGCGGCATTGAAGTGATGCAGGACACGGTTCATGTCACTGCGGATGGCCGCAGCCTGTGGGTGACCCATGGAGATTATTTTGATGGCGTGGTGCAGTGTGCCAAGTGGCTGGCCTATCTGGGTGACAACCTGTATGAGATCACCTTGCGTCTGAACCGGCATCTCAACAGCCTGCGGGCGCGTATGGGCTTGCCGTATTGGTCACTCTCGGCCTACCTCAAACACAAGGTCAAGAAAGCGATGAGCTACGTGACCGACTTTGAAGTGGCCGTGGCCCAGGAAGCCCGGCGGCGCGGCCACCACGGCGTGGTCTGTGGCCATATTCACCGGGCTGAGATGCGTGACATCAATGGCACACTGTATTGCAACGATGGCGACTGGGTAGAGAGCCGGACGGCGCTGGTCGAGCACGGTGACGGGCGTCTTGAGTTGCTGCATTGGGCTGCCGGGCAGAGTGAACCCGTGTCGGCTATGCAGGGTGCGGCGGCCATCGCCTAAATCCCGCTTTGTCACAAAGTTGTCATCAAACAAGGCAACAATCCGTCATCACACTGTCACATATCGATATTGCCCCATGACCCTTGCCAATCCAGAGCCGAAGCCACGGTCAGACCCGGGTCCCGTCGCGTTGCTGGATCGGGATCACAGCATTCTTGCGTTCAACGAGCGGGTGCTGGACTGGGCCTACCGCAAGGACGTTCCCGTGCTGGAGCGCCTGCGTTACCTGTGCATCGTGTCATCCAATCTGGACGAGTTTTTTGAGGTCCGGGCAGAGCCGCATCTGGCGGCAAACCAGGCGGCTGGCGTGCGGGGCGGTTTCAGCGGAAATTCGTTCGAGCAACTTTCTCGCGCGGCGCTTGATCTGGTGGACCGGCAATATGCCCTCTACAACGATGAACTCATGCCCAGTCTTGAAGCCCACGGCATCAAGATCGTGTCGCACGGCGAGCGAAACCTGGCGCAAAAGCGGTGGGTTGGGCAGTATTTCGAGCGCGAGGTGCGTCCGTTGCTGATCCCGGTGAGCCTGGACCCCTCACATCCCTTTCCCCAGGTGGCCAACAAGTCGTTGAATTTCATTGTGCGGCTGGGCGGGCATGATGCCTTCGGCCGCGAAAACGACATTGCCATCGTGAAAGTGCCACGCGTGTTGCCACGCATGATTGCGATGCCGGAGAAGGTCTCCGGGGGCAAGCGCCTGTTTGTGTCGCTCTCCAGCGTGATTCGCGCGCATCTGGCCGATCTGTTTGTGGGACGGCAGGTCGGGCAGTTTTCGCAATTCCGCGTCACCCGTCATTCGGATCTGGCGGTGGATGAAGAAGATGTTAAAAACCTCCGCACTGCGCTTCGGCAAGGCCTGCAGCACCGACATTATGGGCAGGCGGTGCGGCTGGAGGTGTCATCCGGGTGTTCGGAGTACCTGGCCAATGTGTTGCTCAAGGAATTCGAACTGCCCCATCAAGCCCTGTACCGGGTGCACGGGCCGGTGAATCTGGTTCGCCTGACGCAACTGATCGACATGGTGGACGATCCTGCGCTGTGTTTCCCGGAGTTCAGGCCGTGTTACCCAGTGCAAATTGCATCCGGGCAGTCCATCTTTGACCAACTCGACGAGCGCGACATCTTCATTCATCAGCCGTTCGAGAGTTTTGACGGGGTGCTAGATTTCCTGCGCGAAGCTGTCCCCGACCCTGACGTGCGGGCCATCAAGCAGACCATCTACCGCACCGGTTCTGATTCCACCCTGATGGACCTGCTGCGCGAAGGTGTGCGACGGGGCAAGGAAGTGACCGTGGTGGTGGAGCTGAAAGCGCGCTTTGACGAGGAAGCCAACATCAACTGGGCGGAAATGCTGGAATCCATTGGCGCCCAGGTGCTGTACGGTGTGGTCGGGCTCAAGACGCATGCCAAGATGATGCTGGTGACCCGCCGGGAAGGGCGCCACCTGAAACGCTACGGACATTTATCCACCGGTAACTACAACCCGCGTACGGCGCGTTTGTACACCGATGTGAGTCATTTGACTGCTGACGCGGCATTGACACTGGACATGGAGCATGTGTTTGTGCACCTGGCCAGCCAGAGCCGTCTGCCGAAATTAAAGCAGTTGTGGCTCGCCCCGTTTGACCTGCAACGCAAGCTGATTACAAAAATCAACCTGCTGGGTGATGCTGCCGCGGCAGGGCAGTCGACCCGAGTCGTTGCCAAGATGAATGCCTTGACTGACGAGGCCGTCATCCGTGCGCTGGTCCGTGCCGGACAGCAAGGGGTGAAGATTGACCTGATTGTTCGCGGTGCCTGCATGCTGCCAGCCGGGGTGCCTGGTGTGACTGACAACGTGCGTGTGCGATCGGTCATAGGCCGATTTCTGGAGCATTCACGGGTGTTCTACTTTCGGCAGGGGCAGACCGACGAGCTGTACCTGTCGAGCGCGGACTGGATGAACCGCAACATGATGCGCCGCGTGGAACTGGCCTGGCCCGTCACAGACCCGGTGCAACGCCAGCGCATTGTGGATGAATGCCTCGTTGCGTATTTGCATGATGGCGTGGACGCCTGGGACCTTTTGCCAGATGGCACCTACGAGCGGGTGAATGGCGGGGCCGGCACAGCAGGCCACGGCGCCCAGGCCGCCCTGATGGCGCGATATTCGACCCCCGATGCGGGGCATGACAACGGACGTGGCGGCGTGAAGGCGCGCCGATGATGGACCTCATCCTGTGGCGGCACGCCGAAGCCCAGGACCTGGCAGAAGGCCTGGACGACATGGATCGGGCGCTGACCAGCCGGGGCGAAAAGCAGGCGGCTCGAATGGCCAGCTGGCTGGACCGTCAATTGCCGGACAGTGCGAGGATTCTGGTAAGCCCGTCGCGTCGCACCGAGCAAACCGCGCTGGCACTGGGCCGCAAATACAAAATCAGGCCCGAGCTCTCACCCAACGGGACGGTGGGCCAACTGCTTGAGGCGGCCCAATGGCCGGACTCAAAACATACCGTGTTGCTGGTGGGCCATCAACCCACGCTGGGGCAGGCGATTGCACAGCTGCTGGGGTTGTCTGCCAGTGAATGCGTGGTCCGGCGCGGAGCCGTGTGGTGGCTTCGCAACCGGGAACGTGGCGCAGTCATGCAGACCGTGGTGGTCACGGTTCAATCGCCCGAAGTGCTGTAGCAAGTAACCCTGACACGGGCCTCTTTTCATTTCTACATCATTCGTGAAGTAGGCGCACCGACGATGACAGTGCTATTGCACGGCAAGGAGGGGCAACGACCTGCACGGATGATTTAGAGATGGAATCAGTCTTTGGCAGGGCGCCCGGTCTTTATGGCGGGCACAGCCTTCAGCGCTGCCTGAAACGCGGCGTCAGGCATGGCGGCCAGGGCCTTGATACCGGCGCGCAGCAATTCACTTTTTTTGGCGGGACTGGCCAGCTTGTTGGCACGGGCCTTGAGTTCGTCAAGGACGAGGTATTCCGGCTTGGGGATGGTGAAGCTGTCGCGAACCAGCTTTGGTTTTTTTGGCTTGGCGGGTTTGGCAGTTTTGGGCTTGGGCACGGACTTGGCCGCAAGCCTGGCCTTCTTGGCCGCAACGGACTTTGCCGCTGTTGATGCCAGCTTGGCGGGCGTGTTTACGGCTACTTTTGGCGCTACGGTTGGCGAAGGCGGGGAAGTTTTGGCGGGCGCTGTCGCAGCGGCTTTTTTGGCAGTTGCAGTCTTGGTGGATACCATGGGATTTCCTTTTTTTAAACGGTGTAAACAGTTTATATGATTTAAATGACCGGGTCAAACAAGACTGTCGAAATAGTACGTGCCGAATTACCATCGTGCATCTCTTCATCGTGCAGCTCTTTTTCACACAGGTGTCATATGAGTGACTTAACCTGAAAAAATGCTTCCCAAAAAATTGTGTAAAAGAGCTTGCCCATGCCAACCAGCCATGCTGCGTATCCACGGGTGAGTGCGGACCCCAGTGTTGATAGCCTGACCCGGCTCTCCCGCAGGGTGCTGGAAGGCACGGGGCCTCTGGCTGCGTTGCTGCGCGATGAAGGTTTGCATCCTGTTTTTCAACCCATTGCTTCGCTGGAAAGCGGCGTCATTTTTTCCCACGAAGCCCTGATCCGCGGCCCGGAGCGCTCGGCGCTGCAGTGGCCCGATGCGTTGTTGAAAGCAGCCGATCTGGAAGATCTGGACTTTGATTTTGAGAATCGCTGCGTGATCTCGGCTCTGGGCCAATGGGGCAGGCTCAAAAATCCCGGACGGCTGTTCGTCAACTTCAGTGCCGCAGTGCTGGTCAAGGTATTGAGTGCCTGCGGCGAGGCGGCCTTGGTCTCGCTGGTCAACAGCCTTGGCGTGCTACCCAGGATGCTGGTGCTTGAAATCACCGAGCATGAGCGCGTGAAGGACATGGACCGGCTCGCCGACATGGTGAAGATCGTGCGCAATGCAGGTGTCTCATTGGCACTGGACGATTTTGGAGATGGACGCTCCAGCTTGCGCCTGTGGTCGCAGCTCAAGCCGGAGTTCGTGAAGATTGACAAATACTTCACCAAGGACATCAGCCAGCATGCTGACAAACTCAAGACCATCCAAGCTTTGCAACAAATTGCCACGATTTTCGACACAGCCTTGATCGCCGAAGGCATTGAGACTCAACTTGATCTGCGTGTGTTGCGCGACCTCGGCATACCGTATGGGCAGGGCTACCTGCTGGGGTATCCGCAGGCCAACCCGAGGGTTCTGATTGCGGGGGAGGCCCAGGAAGTGTTAACCGACCGACGCGTATCCGTCTTCCCGGAACTCGGCAGAAGCTCGCAACTGGGCCATTTGAGACGCGTTTCGGTGATCGAGGCACCGGTTGCCAGCACGAAGACCACCATAGATGAACTCGCCTTGATGTTTCAGGCTGACACGGGCCTTCATGCCATTGCGGTGGTGGATGATGACACCCCGGTGGGCATCATCAACCGCATGCAATTCATCAACGACTACAGCCAACTGTATTACCGGGATGTCTGGGGTCGCAAGTCTTGCATGCTGCATGCCAACACAGCACCGCGTTTGATTGAGCGTGACCACAATATTGATGAACTGGTCGGAATTTTGACTTCCGAGGATCAGCGCTATCTCGCTGATGGCTTCATCGTTACCGAGAACGGCCGGTATGTGGGGCTGGGTACTTCAGACCAGTTGGTAAGGTCGGTGACCGAGACACGCATCGAAGCGGCACGCCACGCCAACCCGCTGACCTTTCTTCCGGGCAATGTGCCAATTAGTCAGCATATCGACCGGCTTCTGGGCAGCGGTGCCCAATTTGTGGCCTGTTATGCCGACCTGAACAACTTCAAGCCGTTTAACGACCAATACGGTTATTGGCGCGGTGACGAGATGATCCGGCTGCTTGCCAGAATTGTGCTGTCTCATTGCGATGCCCAGCAGGATTTTGTGGGCCACGTCGGGGGTGATGATTTTCTTATTCTGTTTCAGAGTGCCGATTGGCATGCACGCTGTGAACAGATCATTGCCGAACTTGCGACCTGCGCACGCGAGTTGTTTGATGCCCAGGCGCGTCTCATTGGCGGCATTGAGGCAGAAGACCGGCATGGCGTGAACCGGTTTTTCCCGTGCACCACCTTGTCGATTGGTGCGGTGGTTGTTCAGTCGGGTCGGTTCAAAAGGGCGGAAGAGGTTGCCAGTGAAGCCGCCGTTGCAAAACACCATGCCAAGTCGGCTGGTCGGGGTTTTTTCGTCACAGGTGATTCGCCCTTGGCTCTGTTCTCAACCTGTTGATAGGAATGTGCTGGCGGGGCATGGCGGGAGCCCCTGTTGCGCTCAACCGCGGGCTGCTCGAAATGCTCCAGCAAAGCCTGCCGCGGTGAATGGTTTTTTTAAAGTCCGGAAAGTGCCAATGTCCAGGGCGTTTTTTGCCAGGCCAGCACTTCCTCACGAAGCAAGTGTGCTGATTGGGGGTACGCGTCCGACCAGCCTGACCTGCATGAAAGGGAAATTTCGTGGGGTTTCGATGGGTCCATGGCCAGTTGCAGGCCCTGGGTGTCGGGTTCCCGCCGGGCATGGCACAGGATCACAGCCAGCCGCAGCGCCAGCAGCTGTGACACAAACACATCGTCGCCAAAGTCCGCCTCCAGCTTGCGCAGCTTGCCCCGATGCCCCAGCACCAGCAGGCTAAGGCGGTGCAGCTCGGTCAGTGTCAGGCCCATGGCGTCGGCGTTGTCCAGTATGTAGGCACCGTGCTTGTGGTATTCGTTGTGTGATATGTGGGCACCTATCTCATGCAACTGCGCGGCCCAGTCCAGCTTGCGCTGCTGGCGCATGCGCTCGTCGCTGTCACCCCGGCCCTTTTGCGTGCCGTGCAGTTGGGCAAAGAGATGGCAGGCCACCTTGGCGACCCGCTTGCCATGCACGGTGTCCACGTCAAAGCGTGCAGCCAGCCGCCCCACGGAGATCGCCGGCAGATTGGTCTGGTCGTCGGTGCTGCCCATCAGGTCGCAAATCAGCCCGTGGCGCAAGCCGCCGCTGGCCTGATGCAGCTCATCAATCTGAAGCAAGTCAAAAATCGCACGCAAGATGCTCAAGCCGCCGCCAATGATGGGGCGCCGGTCGTCTTTCATGCCCGCAATGCGCAACCGGTCAGCACTTTGGGCCTGCAGCAGCTTTTCTAGTAGCCAGTCCAGCCCGGCCCTACTCACAGACCCTGCTGGCCAGCCGGCTGCGGCCAGCACGTCACCCACGGCTCCCACCGTGCCGGCCGAGCCATAGGCCTTCTCCCACATGTCACGCCGGTAGGTATTCAGAGCTTCGTCCAGCACGGCCTTGGCGGCAATTTCGGCCATCTGGAAGGCGTTGGCTGTGAATAGACCTTGCGGGAAGTAGCGGGTGGACCAGGCGATGCTGCCCACGCGGTAAGACTCCATCACCTTGGGCTCCAGCCCTTGGCCCAGGATCAGCTCGGTCGAGCGGCCACCAATGTCCATCACGATGCGGCGTTCGGAAGAGGGCGGCAGCATCTGGGCCACGCCCTGGTAGATCAGCCGGGCTTCTTCACGGCCAGAAATAACGTCGATCGGAAAGCCCAGGGCCTTGTTGGCCTTGGCCAGAAAGGCATCGCGATTGCGCGCCTCGCGCAGGGTCTGGGTGGCCACGGCCCGCACTTCGCCCTTTTTGAAGCCCGCAAGACGCTCGCCGAAGCGGGCCAGGCAGTCCAGGCCCCTTTGAATGGCCTCGGGCGTGAGGTTGCGGTCTTCGTCCAGGCCGCTGCCCTGGCGCACGGTTTCTTTCAGGTATTCGGTTCGGAAGAATTGACCGTGGTCAATGCGGCCGATTTCGAGTCGAAAGCTGTTGGATCCCAAGTCCACAGCGGCTAGTCGGGTTCCGTTTTGCATCGGCTGTTCTTTGATGGTGTGAGTGGCAGCCGCCAGCATAGCATTCGAGCGCATGGTGAAAATTGAAGCAATAAAAATAGGGGTCGAAGTCGTATCGCTACAAATAGTGTAGCTGGTCAAGCATGTTACACGGGGGCTGGGGCCATATTTTCCCCCTTTCTCCTGCGGTAGGGCCGCAGGGCAGGACTGGGTTCAGTAGATTTCCGGGACCAGGATTTCCTGGCGCACGGGCTGCCTCACATAGTCGTCGCGGCGCTCGCGCTCCGGCAGCACGATGGACGCGTGCGCCACTTCCTCATACGGAATCTGCCCCAGCAAGTGATGAATGCAGTTCAGCCGGGCTTTTTTCTTGTCCACCGCCTGCACCACCCACCACGGAGCCTCGTCGATGTGGGTGCGGTCCAGCATGATTTCCTTGGCGCGGGTGTACTCCTCCCAGCGCCGGCGTGACTCCAGGTCATGGGGCTCAGCTTCCACTGCTTGAGCGGGTCGTGAATGCGGCCCAGAAACCGCAGGTTTTGCTCTTCGTCCGAGATGGAGAACCAGTATTTGATGAGCTGGATGCCGCTGCTGACCAGCATGCGCTCGAACTCGGGCACGGTGCGAAAGAACTCTTCATATTGGTCGTCAGAGCAAAACCCCATCACGCGCTCGACCCCGGCACGGTTGTACCAGCTGCGGTCAAACAGCACCATTTCGCCCGCTGCGGGCAGGTGGGAAACATAGCGCTGGAAGTACCACTGGGTTTTTTCGCGGTCATTGGGGGCGGGCAGAGCGGCCACGCGGCACACACGCGGGTTGAGTCGCTGGGTGATGCGTTTGATCACGCCGCCCTTGCCGGCGGCATCTCGCCCTTCAAACAGAATGACCACCTTATGGCCGGTTTTGACAACCCAGTCCTGCAACTTGACCAGCTCGGCCTGCATGCGAAACAGCTCGCGAAAGTACTGGCGGCGGGCCGCGCGGGACTCGGCCGAACGGGTGTCGCCCGCTTCGCCAAAGGC
>JANOAP010000599.1:0-3278 GCA_031411175.1 Rhodoferax sp.
GTGGAAGCCAATTTACTAACCTCGTTGCGCCGCACGGAAATCCACTGAATGGGCTTGAGCACTTCGATCTTGGTTACCCTCCACCGAATCTCCGGTTTCCACAGGATGGCTTCGAACACCGCCCGAGTCGCTGAAGGTGTGATCACGTCGTAGGAAACGCGCTCAACTTTCATCTCAGGTCGAGTGAAGCAGGCGAAATCGCCCTTGACCTTGATACAAAGAGACTTAACCATATTCATCCTCCACTAAAAGCATAACTTTTCGGTTGACAGCACCACGTTGTCAGCGCAACCGATAAAACCGAATACATCCTCGTAGATGAGATCATTGGCTTGGACATAAATGCCAGGTAGTACCTCGTTCACGTCAGACCTCTCAACAAGCCGCCGCAGGCAATCCTTATGCACGTTGACGCTGTAGCGCTGCAGCTTGCGCATAAGCCAGCGGTCAGTACCTTTTGATTTGAGCATTGATATCCATTTTTTTGATTCCCCCAGGAGAACAATGATCGGTACACCCTCGTCCGGGATGAGTCGGAATTTTTCGGCGGCTGTACGAAAGCTGATTTCCAATCCGTTGCCGGGCTGTAGCAAAGCAAGAATTCCTTCCTTGTCCATGCTGTTGATTGACGCAAACCACAGCCGGAAATAGCGCTCAAACAAGGCTGGCGACAGTTCCGGACATGGATTAATTGCAAGCAATTCCCTTGTAGCTTGCTCTCCCTTCAATAGCAGACCAGAAGGGGCTGGCTCCGGCGGGATGAAGATAAAGACTTCGCCTTTTGATTTAACTTCTCCCTGCAAAAGTTGCCCCTCTCGATTGCATCGCCCCGCAGCTTGCGCAATGGAGTCCAGTCCGGCCAGTGCTCGATAGACCACCGGAAAATCCACATCGACTCCGGCCTCAATGAGCTGCGTGCTGACAACGTGTAATGGATGAACTGGGAGGCCCACTTTTGACCGATCTCGGTTCATTGCCAAACGGCTTCGAATTTCGTCAAGCAGCACAGCGCGATGCGCACCACACAAGTTCGTAGAGAGGTAAATGGCACCGGGTAGACGTTTCGTCAATTCGCTGGCGTGAAGCTTTCGGTTCACGATGACCAGGGCTTGCTCGTGCTGAAGCACGCGTTGGCTCAGGTCACCCCAACTCATCGGCAGGGCCGATTCTGGCCAGTGCACCGTAGTACGATCCAACACGCGGAAAAGATCATCTGGAGTTTGGACATAAGGGCCGCCTCGCATCAATTCGCTAACGTCAGGCAATCCGAAAAAGGGTTTCCCGTTTATTTCCCGAGGCTGAAAGGCGGGTTGCGTTGCCGTGCAAAGTACGAAGATCACGCCGTAGTGCTCGCTAAGCGTCCGAATAGTTGCCAGACAAGGCTCCAGGAACTCCGGAGGCAAGAGTTGCGCCTCGTCCAAAATTACAACTGAGTCCACCAAGTTGTGCAGCTTGCGGCAGCGAGATGTCCGCGCAGCAAAAAGGGATTCGAATAACTGAACATTGGTGGTGACGATCAGTGGTGCATCCCAGTTTTCTGTGGCAAGGCGACTGCGAGCTGTTTCTTTGTCTGGGTCAAGATTGCTGTGATGTTCAACCACGTCGTCGCCAAATATTTTCCGAAACGTATCAGCAGTTTGTTCAATGATGGACAGGTACGGGATAGCGTAGATGACCCGCCGTTTTCCATGTTTGGCAGCGTGGTGAAGGGCAAAAGCAAGAGACGAAAGGGTTTTGCCGCCGCCGGTTGGGACGGTCAGTGAGTAAAGACGGCTTGCTGACTTTTCGCCGGCTCGATCTATGCATTGGCGCAAAACATCCGAACGGATTTGATTGACAACCGAGGGAGAAGCTTTCGCCGCGAGGCTGGTTGCACTTGCAGTAAAACGCAAAAGTAAATTGTCAATACTTGAGTAGGTGGCGCGAACGTCAGCCTTTTCTGAGTTCATGTAAGCCTCGGTGTCGAGAAAATCCGCATCCACCAAGCAGGAAAACAGCATGCGTAGCCACAGGTGGAAGTCAGCAAAGTCTCCCAAAGGCCGACTTTCAGGACGCGCACCCTGCAATATGGTTTCCGGTGGCGTTTGGTCAAGCGCTTCTTTCAAAAAACCGGCATCACGCGCCGCCGCCAATCTCTGAAACAAACTGGAGTTGTCACCGTTCCAGTCAGGCAGGCCAGCATGGTGTCCAGCTATGAGATACGCCAACATTCGGCCAGCTGCCTCGCCCAACTCATTGACGGCATGAACTGCGCCGGCAGTGGAATGGTCTACACGACCAGCGCTTTCGATGTGCGAATTTTCCGCCTCGAATCCGGTCACGCGGCGAATGTAGCGCTGAAATGCTGGCCGATATTTGCCAAGGTCGTGCCATTGGCCCGCCAACCGAGCCCAATCCGGCGAGTCAAACGGTTGCGCGAAACATGCACTCATACAGGCGACCGATGCGAGATGATCTTCAAGGCGGTGCGGTTCTCGCAGCGTCTGATCATCTAGTCGCGCGACGTGTGCAATGTTTATGTCAGGCATTTTTTAATTGGTAAATTTGAAGCTGCTCCGCTCCATTGTGCTTTGGCAAAGGCTCACCACGTGAACCACTCCCCCACCCCGTCAAATATATTTTGACCGTATCTTCTCCACCTCTTCCGCCACCAGTTTCCGCAACCCCACAGGCCCCAACACCTCGCAATGCGCACCGTGTTTCAGGATGTCCATGATCAGCTCGCGGTGGTCGGTGTAGGGAATGCGCAGCAGGTAGCTACCATCGGGCCGCAACTGGCCTTGCTGCTTAGGGTGCCAGCGCTCGTCCTTTATCCACGGCGTGCGCTCGGGGCTGAAGCGCAGGCGCGCCCACTGGACGCGACCACCCGAAAATATGCCGTAGCTGGGGCCAAAGATGGCATCCAGTTTGGCATCACTCACCTCCACGGCGGCGGTGTCCAGCAGGTGTGCATCCTTGATTGAATCGACCGCAAAATTGCGCAGCCCTTTGCGCAGATGGCACCACGCGTCCAGGTACCAGTTTTCTCGGTAATGCACCAGCCGTAGCGGGGACACCTCGCGCTGCGTTTGTTCGCCCTTGCCTCTGGCCAAGTAGGTAATCTGCAAACGCTTGCGCTGTACCAGTGCCGTGCCCACACGTCGAAAATGCCGGGGCTGCACAGCCCGCTGCGCCAGCCCGATGATGTGCACGCGGTGGCGCACCTGTGCGGCTTCGTCATCGGCATGGCCCAAGAGGGAGCCCAGGCGCTTCATCAACGGCTCTATGTGGGGCATGAG
>JANOAP010000600.1:0-9439 GCA_031411175.1 Rhodoferax sp.
GGGGCAACAAGTCGATCCTGATCAAGCTAAGCAGCTTTGCGCATGATTTGCATGCCTTCTTCGTCACCGGGGCGAGGGTGACCACCGCTGGCAGCGCCAACGTGGTGCCGATGAAGCGCGGGAGCTGAATATGGCCCCCACGCTTTTCACTTCGTGTAATGCGCTGCCCCCCGAGGGGGCTAATTTTTCTAGGAGCGGTCCGTCGAAAAATTGCAATGGGTGCATCGCCCAAAAGAGAATATAGAGGAGAAGCACCTATGGCCTTCGGAACGCAAGACGAACCCGATGAGGTGATGAACGAGATCAACATGACGCCCCTGGTGGACGTGATGTTGGTGCTGCTGATCATCTTCATCATCACCATTCCGGTGATGAAACACGCCGTCAATGTAGACCTGCCGCGCGCCACCAACCAGGTACAGGACGTCAAGCCTGAAACCATTCGTCTCAGCGTGGATGCCAAAGGGGCGTACTACTGGAACGAGTCACGCGTAGAAGATGCTGCCCTGCCCGCCTTGCTGGCGGCTGAGGCGGCCAAGAACCCGCAGCCCGACCTGCATATCCGTGGCGACAAGGAGGTGCGCTATGAGCGCGTAGCCCAGGCCATGGCGGCAGCGCAGCAGGCGGGGGTAAAGAAGATTGGTTTCATCACCGAGCCGAAGAACTGAAATTTTCACTGCAGGAGTTTCTGATGCAAACATTGAACCAGACCCCGGCACAAGGCTGCTCACCCTCCGGGGACGGGTTTGTGCAGCACCCAGTAACCACGTCCGAGCAGGTTCAGAGCAAGGATTTGCTGAAAGGCCAAAAGGCCGTCAACATCGAGCACAACGGATCGGTCTACCGCTTGCAAACCACCAAGCTGGGCAAGCTGATTTTGACCAAATGATTTCATCGTGGGGCGACCCGGCGACTTGTATGAGTTTATCCCCCGGAGTTACAAGCCAATGGCCGCAATACCGGCCCTGGCAATCTGGGCGTCCTCGGTTGACTTCACCCCGCTCACGCCTACAGCCCCCAGGCACTGGCCATCCTTCATAATCGCCACGCCGCCTTCCAGCAGGCCCTGCATGTGCGGCGCACTCAGGAAAGAAACGCGCCCGCCATTGATCATGTCTTCATAGACCTTGCTGTCGCGCCGCCCCATGGCCGCCGTATTGGCCTTGGCAGGCGCAATGTGCGACGAGATGGCTGCAGCACCGTCCAGGCGCTGGAGCGAGAGCAAATGCCCGCCATCGTCCACAATCGCGATGGTGACCGCCCAGTTATTCCGCAATGCCTCTGCCTCTGCCGCAGCGGCAATGGCCTTGACGTCGGAAAATTCGAGGGTGGGTTTACTTTTCATAAAAATGGGCCTTCAGATTGAACAAGTATTCGAGCATACCTCTTGAAACCCCCTAGAATCCGCTCCATCTACCCACCGTGTGTGTAGGGTAGACATTGAAGGAGTAATGACCATGACTGACAACGTTCAAACCATTGACCAGAGCACGGGCTTTGGCTACGGCACCTCCGTAGAACAACGCAACAAGGTACTGCGCAACACCTATTGGCTGCTGGCCCTGAGCCTGGTGCCGACGGTGCTGGGTGCCTGGCTTGGCGTCGCCACCGGCATCACCCAATCGCTGGGCGGTGGCCTGGGCCTGGTCGTGTTTCTGGGCGGTGCCTTTGGCTTCATGTACGCCATCGAGAAGACCAAAAATTCGGCTGCCGGTGTCCCCGTGCTGCTGGGCTTTACCTTCTTCATGGGCCTGATGCTGTCGCGCATGATTGCCATGGTGCTGGGATTCAAAAATGGCCCTGACCTGATCATGACGGCCTTTGGTGGCACGGCAGGTGTGTTTTTCGTGATGGCCAGCCTGTCCAGCGTCATCAAGCGCAGCCTGGAAGGCATGGGCAAGTGGCTGTTTGTGGGCGCTTTGGCCATCATGGTGGGCGGCATCATCAACGTGTTTGTGGGCTCTACCGCAGGCATGATGGCGATTTCGGTCGCGGCCATTGGTGTGTTCAGCGCCTACATGCTGTATGACCTGAAGCGCATTGTGGACGGCGGCGAAACCAACTACATCAGCGCCACGCTGGCCCTGTACTTGGACATCATGAACGTGTTTCAGGCCCTGCTGGCCCTGCTGGGCATTGCCGGTGGGGAGCGTGACTGACCTGAGACAGGCACGTGATCTAGGCGGTTTTAGCGCCAAAAAAGACAGGCCTTTAGGGGCCTTCTTTTTCGCCTGAACAGCAGCTGCGTCGCTCAAAACAGCGCACAATTTGCCGATAAATACACATGCACCAGCCGCCTGCCATGACCGCCCGTCCCCGCCTACGTTCGTTTGCTTCGCGCTTTTTGCTTGCGGCACCGATGCTGCTGGCAGCGTGCGACATCCCTGGCCTGGGGCCTGACCCGCGCATCGCCCAGCGCGAGGCCGACGGAAAAGCCATTGGCAGCGCCTGCCGCCACGCCCTGCGCGGTATTGAAGACTGCTATGTGTTGAACGAAAAGGCATCCAAAACAGCCGTGTTTGCGGGCTGGAAGGAGATGGATCTGTACATGCGCGAAAACAAGATTGAAGGCCAGCGCACGGCTGTGCTCAAGCCCGAGCCAGTTGAGGAAATCATGGAAGAGAAGAAGAGCCCAAAAATGGGCAAATCAGACAAGCCCGCCAGCGAAGCCAAGCCTAAAGTGGCCTCCGCAGCCGCCAAAGCGCCCTCGAAAGACGCCGCCCCCTAAAGCCCCAGGGGCTCATTCCATTTCTACATCATTCGTGAAGCACGCGCACCGACCTGCACGGATGATTTAGACATGGAATCAACCCTCGCGGTCAAACACCGCAATGCTCTCCACATGCGCTGTGTGGGGAAACATGTTGACCACGCCTGCGCTTGAGCAGCGGTAGCCCGCCTGGTGCACCAGCACGCCCGCATCGCGCGCCAATGTGGCCGGGTTGCAGCTCACATACACAATGCGCCTGGGGCCATGCCAGCTGGCTGCGCCGAGGGTGGGCGTCTGGCCATGGCCATCGAGGTTGATGACTTGCTGATGCAGTTCAGCCAGCGTCTGGACCAGCGCAAACGCCCCCTCACGCGGTGGGTCCACCAGCCACTTATCGGCAACGCCATCTTTGACGAGCATGTCAGGCGTCATCTCGAACAGATTTCTCGCTACAAACTCAGTAGCGCACATAGTATGTTCTACGGAGGCTAGAGCCCGATTTGACTGGTAATTTTCACGGGAACGGGCCACCAGTGATTCGGCACCCTCCACGCCCAGCACCGAGGCTGCCTGAGTCGCCAGCGGCAGCGTGAAGTTGCCCAGGCCGCAAAACCAGTCAATCACGCGCTCATGCTTGCGCACATCCAGCAGACGCAACGCGCGCGTCACCAGCACGCGGTTGATCCACGGATTCACCTGGGTGAAATCGGTCGGCTTGAACGGCATGGTGACGCCGAACTCTGGCAATGCATATGCCAGCTGGGCGCCGCCAGCATCCAGCAATTGCACGGTTTCAGGCCCCTTGGGCTGCAACCACCACTGCACGCCAGGGTGCTGGCTGGCAAATTCGCGCAGGCGGGCTTTATCGCCGTCGCTCAGAGGCTCCAGATGGCGCAACACCAGAGCGGTCACATCGTCACCGCAGGCCAGTTCGATCTGGGGAAGCGTCTCTATCGCGTCCATGGATGTGATGAGCGCGCGCAGCGGCATCAGCAGGGCATCGACATGCGGGGGCAGCACACGGCACTCCTTCATGTCCGCTACGTAGCGGCTCTTGCGCTCGTGAAAACCGATGAGCACCGTGCCCTTCTTGTGGACGTGGCGCACCGACAGACGGGCGCGGTAACGGTAACCCCAAGCCGGACCTTCAATGGGACGCAGGATGTTGTCGGGCTTGACCTTGCCCAGGTGCTGCAGGTTGTCTTCCAGCACGCGCTGTTTCACAGCCACCTGCGCGCCCACGTGCAGGTGCTGCATCTTGCAACCCCCACAGGCACCGGCATGCAGGCCAAAGTGGGGGCAGCCAGGCTTCACGCGCTGGGACGATTCGCGGTGAATCTGCGTGACCGTGCCCTGCTCGAAGCTGTTTTTCTTGCGGTGCACATTGGCACTGACCAATTCAAAGGGCAAGGCCCCTTCAATGAACACCACTTTGCCGTCGGCTTTGTGGGCAATGCCCTGGGCTTCAATGTCCAGCGATTCAATTGAAAACTTCTCCGGGGGTGGGTAGGCAAGGGTGTCAGTTTTGGCACCCTTGGGCGCGGGTTTTTGGATTTCCTCGGTCATGCCCTGATTGTCTCAGGTGCGCCGGGGCCTACAGAAGTACGTCGTGCGAAATGCCGCGGCGCGCCAGGTAGCGCTTGAGTTTGGCCAGCGCCTCATTCTGGATTTGACGCACACGTTCACGCGTTAGCCCCAGGCGCAGGCTCACCGTGTCCAGGGTCTCCGCATCGTGGTCATGCAGGCCAAAGCGCCCTTCCAGCACCTCCTGCTCGCGGGTAGAGAGCGTGTCCATCCAGCCTTGGAGCAATCGCTCGACCTCGTGCATTTGGGTCACGTCGGTGGGTGCCATGGTCAGGTCATCGACCAGCGTGTCACCCAGGGTCTGCTCGTCGTTACCTGCCTCAAGCCCGGCATCCAGTGACCGGGGTGTCTCTGCCATGGCCAGCAAATCGGCCACGCTGGTCGCGTCGCGCCCCAGCAGTGCCGCGATGTCTTCCACGCGCACGCCTTCCGGGCGCGTCGCAATGAAAGCCGCGTCATTCTCCAGAGCCCGGCGTGCACGCAACACCTGCTGCAATTCGCGCACTACATTCACGGGAAGCCGCACGGCACGCCCCTGGTACATCAGCGCGCGATCCACCGCCTGCCGAATCCACCAGGTGGCGTAGGTTGAAAAACGAAAGCCCCGCTCAGGCTCGAATTTTTCGATGGCGTGCATCAGGCCGAGGTTGCCCTCCTCGATCAGGTCTGACAGCGGCACACCGCGCCCCATGTAGCCCTTGGCAATGCTCACCACGAGACGCAGGTTGTGCTCAATCATGCTCTGGCGCGCAGCGAAATCACCGGCACGAACCCGCACGGCCATCTCAAGCTCCTGGTCAGCGGTGAAAAGCTCAGTGCGCCGCACGCCGCGCAGGTAATGGGTGAGGGAGTCGCCTGATTCAGTGGCGATCTCGGGCGAAAGGGATGCCTCCAGTACCGCTTTACTTGCTACCACTTTAGTAACTACTAAAGCCCTATTTTCGGGGGCTATCGGCCTTTTTTCTAGTGATTTCGATGAATTTTCAGCACTCTGGCCCCGCACTTTCGCCTGGCGTGATCCGGAGCGGGATGGCATGGCAGCATCACTCTAACGGGGCGGCAGATACTTGGCCGGATCGACCGGCTTGCCCTGGCGCCGGACTTCAAAATGCAGCTTGACGCGATCCGAGTCGCTGTTGCCCATCTCGGCAATCTTCTGCCCTTTGCGCACGGACTGGTCTTCCTTGACAAGCAGCGTCTGGTTGTGGGCATAGGCCGTCAGATAGGTGTTGTTGTGTTTCAGGATGATCAGGTTGCCATAACCCCGCAAGCCGGCCCCTACGTAGACGACACGCCCATCGGCAGCAGCCACGACGGTCTCGCCAGCCGCACCCCCAATGTCGAGCCCCTTGTTTTTAACCTCATCAAAGCCCGCCAGAACCGCGCCACTGGTCGGCCAGATCCACGTCAACTCATCCTCGCCTGATGCCGCCGCCACTGCGGGCGGGGCAGATGTTGCGGCTGCCGAAGCCGCCGCAGGTGCTGGCGATGGTGAAGCTGCGGACGAAGGCGTTGTGGCCGCCTTGGCCGCACTGGCAGCCTGAGCCGGTGGAACGGCGGTGGGCGTTGCACTGGATGACGTGACTGGCCGGGTTACCACAGCGGCGGCAACCACCGGGGCGCTTCCTGAAACGGGCGGCGCAATGCGCAGTACCTGGCCTACCTCGATCACATTCGGGTTTTCAATACCGCTCCAGCGAACAATATCGCGCCAGTTCTGGCCCGTGTCCAGCCCGATGCGGATCAGTGTGTCACCTGGTTTGACCGTGTAGTAACCGGGCTTGCCCGCGTTTTCACTCCCCGCAGGCGGCTTTGCCGCAGAGGCTGCAGGTTCCACCGCCGCCGGCGCGGGTCGGCTCACGCCAGTGCCACGGTCTTCCACGGGCGCGTGGTTCACCACCTTTGAGCCGCACCCCGCCATCAGCAAGGCGGCGGCTAGCACCGCCATCCAGCCTTTGTGGCCCCGCCTAGGGGTATTCAAACAACGCATTGGAACTCCCTTCATGCAACGCCTGATTTTAAAGGGACAAAGTGCACCGCTTCGAGAATCGTTTGCTTCACCCCCAAGGGGGTCTTGTCGATCACCATCAAGGCCTGTTGGGTGCCGTTCCCACCCGCGATCACCATCGGCGCCACCAGGCGCCCACCCACGGCTAGCTGGTCGATCCAGGCCATGGGCACCGCCTCACCCCCCGCAGCGGCAATGATGGCCGCGTAGGGCGCTCCCTTGGCGTAGCCCGCCATGCCGTCGCCAAACAGCAGGTGCACGTTGGCCAGACGCAGATAGCGCAGGTTGTAGCGCGCCTTGTCGTGCAGGCCGCGAAGCCGCTCAATGCTGTACACCTCGCTGGCCAGCAGGCTGAGCACCGCGGCTTGGTAGCCGCAACCGGTGCCAATCTCCAGCACGCGCCCCAGCTTGCCCGCAGCGCCATTGCGCAGCAACTCCGCCATGCGCGACACCACGCCCGGCTTGGAGATGGTTTGGCCCAGCCCGATGGGCAGGCTGGTGTCTTCATAGGCCTGGTTGACCAGTGCGCTGTCCACAAAACGGTGGCGTTCAATCGTGCCCATGGCGTGCAGCACCAGCGCGTCGGCAATGCCGCCGTGCTTGAGCTTTTTCACCATGTTCGTGCGCACCGCGCTGGAGTCCATGCCATGACTTTGCGGCGCCTTGCCCAGCACCACTTTGGCGTTGACGGCTAACTCGGCCCCTGCGGGTCGGGGCTGCATTGACGCCAGCGGCGCGAGGCGTGCCGGAAATGACGGCCGATGCTTCATGCGGCTGGCGAATCCGTGCCGTGAGCCATACCTTGATCCATACCGTGAGCCAGACGCGCCGTGGTCTGTGCCCAGTAACCCAGATGATCGTGATCGGTGAGATCCACCTTGAGCGGTGTCATGGCAATATGGCCCTGCGCCGTGGCATGAAAATCCGTGCCGTCGGCGTCGTCCTTGGCAGGGCCTGCGCCACCAATCCAGTACATGGTTTCGCCACGCGGGCTTTGCTGCGTGATAACCGCCTCGGCAGCATGCCTGCGCCCCAGTCGGCAAACCTTCATGGCCTTGATGTCATCAAACGGCAGATTGGGGATATTGATATTGAGCAACCACGGGCTGGCGCCCACCAACTGCTGGCGCGTCATCTGCACCACCAGCTCGCGCGCCTTGCGTGCCGCCGCGTCAATGTGGGCCCAGCCCTTTTCGGTCTGGGAAAACGCGATGGACGGAATGCCGAACAGGTAGCCTTCCATGGCCGCGCCCACGGTGCCGGAATAGATGGTGTCGTCACCCATGTTGGCACCATTGTTGATGCCGGACACCACGAGGTCAGGCCGGTAGCCCAGCAAGCCGGTGAGCGCAATATGAACGCAATCGGCCGGTGTGCCGTTGATGAACCGGAAGCCGTTGGCGGCGCGCGTCACGCTCAGCGGTGAGTGCAGTGTCAAGGCGTTGGACTTGGCGCTGTTGTTCTGCTCGGGTGCCACCACCTCCACATCGGCAATATCGCGCAGGGCTTCATACAGGGCCACGATGCCAGGTGCCTGGTAGCCATCGTCATTCGAGACAAGGATTTTCATGATCTGGAAAAGTTGTATTGGATTGTAAGTGGCGCTGCGCTCACGGGTGCGGTGTTTGGGCGGGTCAAGCCGGTCTCACGTGGGACATTTTCAGCCAAGCTCTGCCACTATGATGATGTTCCCTTTTCTGGAGATTTCTGATGCACGCCTGGCTTTGTGAGAACCCTGTGGGAGTAGACGCCCTGACCTGGAAGGAAATGCCCACGCCCGAGCCCAAGGCCGGTGAGGTTCTGGTCGAGATCAAGGCGGCCAGCCTGAACTTCCCCGACATCCTGATTGTCCAGAACAAGTACCAGATGAAGCCGCCCCTGCCCTTCGTGCCTGGCTCGGAATATGCCGGCGTGGTGGCCGCAGTGGGGCCTGATGTCACCAGCCTCAAGGTCGGCCAGCATGTGGCCTGTCTTGCCGGCACGGGAGGGTTTGGCACCCACACCATTGCGCAGGCAGACCGCTGCATGCCTTTGCCGCCCGGTTTTTCATTTGTGGATGCGGCCGCCTTCATCATGATCTACGCCACGTCGCACCACGCATTGATTGACCGTGGGCAACTCGAGGCGGGTGACACCGTGCTCGTGCTGGGTGCTGCGGGTGGCGTGGGCACGTCTGCCATCCAGATCGCCAAGGCCCTGGGGGCCAAAGTGATTGCTGCAGCGTCCACCGACGAGAAATGCGCGCTGTGCAAATCCATTGGTGCCGATGCCACCATCAATTACCAGAAAGAAAACCTGCGCGACGCCATCAAGACGCTGACCGATGGCAAAGGCCCGGACATCATCTATGACCCGGTGGGTGGCGATTTCGCCGAACCGGCGTTTCGATCGATTGCCTGGCGTGGTCGCTACCTGGTGGTGGGCTTTGCTTCTGGCCCGATTCCCGCACTGCCTTTCAATCTGGCGCTGCTCAAAGGCGCGTCGATTGTGGGTGTGTTCTGGGGTGACTTCGCCCGGCGTGAGGCCAAAGCCAATGCCGCGATGATGGCCGAGCTGGGCCAGTGGTATGGCCAGGGCAAGATCAAACCGGTGATTGACAGCACCCTTCCCATGAGCGAGCTGAAGGCCGCCTATGCGCATATGGGTTCGCGCGGGGTGAAGGGCAAGCTGGTGATGGTGAACTGACGGCCACGCCAGGACTGCGCTCCCGACCCTCGAGGTCCGCGATGACGTCGATCGCCATCGCACCCACGTCGGTCTGGCTCTTTTCCATCTCCATCTGCCCGGCTTCGACCTTCGACAGATCGAGCAGCTCATTGATGAGCCCCAGCAGTCGGATCGCGTTGCTCGCGATGCGTTCCGCGTAGGCGGATTGCTGCGCCGTCAGCGTTCCCGGCCGATTGGTCACGAGCACCCGTGAAAACCCGATGATGGCGGTGAGCGGCGTGCGCAGCTCGTGGCTCATGTGCGCCAGGAACTGCGACTTCGCCGCATTCGCCTGCTCGGAGGCATCGCGCGCGGCGAGGAGCTCGTCGCTCTGCTGCATGAGCTCCTCGGTCTGCACTTCCATCTCGTAGGTCTGCTCGCGGAGCAGGTGCTCCACGCGGCGCATCTCGGAGACGTCATGCATGATCGAC
>JANOAP010000601.1:0-8777 GCA_031411175.1 Rhodoferax sp.
CGGCAATCATCCGGAACAAAGTTGATTTACCGGCGCCGTTGGGGCCGATGATGCCGACGATGGCACCAGCCGGTACCTTGAAGCTCAGGTTGTCAATCAACATGCGGTCGCCAAACGACTTGCTCACGTTGGTGAATTCAATCACCTCATTGCCCAGACGTTCGGCCACGGGAATGAAGATCTCGTTGGTTTCGTTGCGCTTCTGGTATTCAAAATCAGACAACTCTTCAAAGCGAGCCAGACGCGCCTTGCTCTTGGCCTGACGGGCCTTGGGGTTTTGGCGCGACCATTCCAGTTCTTTCTTCAGAGCCTTGGCACGTGACTCTTCGCCTTTTTGCTCTTGTACCAGCCGGTCTTGTTTCTGTTGCAGCCAGTCACTGTAGTTGCCCTTGTAGGGAATGCCGGACCCGCGGTCCAGCTCCAGAATCCATTCGGCAGCGTTGTCCAGAAAGTAGCGGTCGTGGGTGATGGCCACCACGGTGCCGGGGTAGCGCTGCAGGAATTGCTCAAGCCAGTCCACCGACTCGGCATCGAGGTGGTTGGTCGGCTCGTCGAGCAGCAGCATGTCGGGCTTGGACAGCAGCAGGCGGCACAGGGCCACACGGCGCTTTTCACCGCCCGACAGCAGGCCCACCTTGGCATCCCATGGGGGCAGGCGCAGTGCATCGGCGGCGATCTCAAGCTGATGCTCGGAGTCTGTGCCCGCACTGCCGATGATGGCCTCCATCTTGGCCTGCTCTTCGGCCAGTGCATCAAAGTCGGCATCGGCCTCGCCGTAGGCTGCGTAAATTTCTTCCAGGCGGGCTTTGGCCGTGAACACGTCACCCATGCCGGCCTCGACGCTTTCGCGCACGGTCTGCTCGGGGTCAAGCTGGGGCTCTTGAGGCAGGTAGCCGATGTTCAGACCGGCCATGGGAGCGGCTTCACCTTCGAATTCCTTGTCAACCCCCGCCATGATCTTGAGCAGCGTGGACTTGCCGGAGCCGTTGGTACCCAGCACGCCAATCTTGGCACCCGGGAAAAAACTGAGGGAGATATCTTTAAGAATGAAGCGCTTGGGCGGCACGATCTTGCCGAGGCGATTCATGGAGAAAACGTATTGGGCCATTTGATAATTCTGAGCGGGTAAATGGCTATTATCGGCTCAGCCGCCGTGCCTCGCCTTCCGTCTCACCTCTGGCCGCACCACGACTCGCGCGTGCTGAGCGTGCTAAGCGTCCAGTTGATCCAGGTCGTTGCGCAAAGCGGTCTGGGCCACGGCGTCCAATGCACTGCCGACCACGTTGCCATCAGACACCAGCCTGATCAGCCCCTGTGCTCGGCGGCGGTCGATGGTGCGTCGGGACATGGAATGCGCCAATCCACGCCCGGAAACGAACATGAACAGCGTGCGGTGCGGGCTGGCCCAGGTCAGTTGAGCACGAACCAAGCTACCGTTCAACACCAACTCCACCCAGGAGCCGGTGTTCAAATCCGCCACTGACCATGACAGGTTTTCGGCGTTTGCGTCGCCGCTCAAAGCGTGTGGCGAATCAAGTTCGACATCAACGTCATCGGCCAAATAGCCCGATTCACTGGCCTCGTGCTCGCCCAGCCAGAACATGGATTCTCCCGTGGCCTCACCCACGTCGTCATCTGCGGCAACTGCCGTTGCGACATCTTCCAGGCCAACTTGCGTAACTTCAGCGGCGCCGGCACCCATGCGCGGGCCTTCAAACGCTTTTTCATGAAGCGTGATCAGCTCATCAAAAAACACAGGTATGCGCTCGTCCGGATAGCCGACCAGTTGCAAGCCCTGGCGAATCTTGATGAGAAGGTTGGGCACCAGTTGCACCAGCCGGGCGCGATTTCGGCGCGCCAAGCGCAACTGCACGCTCCAGATAAGATCATCCACCAGCGCCAGGAAGCCATCCGGGTCATCCGTGCCATCGGTGCATCGCAACTGCGACTCGGCCATTACCTGCGCCCACGGTCCTTTCAGAAACGCGCCAATGAGTTCGGGTACATCCTTGTCCTTGATACGCGCCTGAAAGTCTTCAGCAAACCGCTCTGCCAGCAAGTTGCGCTGTTCCGCGTGCAGCAGCGCCTTGGCGGCCTCTTCATGCTTCTTGCGCTGCACCTCTTCCTCACGCTGCCAACTGTCTTCCAGCTTGCGCAAGACTCGCGAAAAAGACGCCGCATCCCCGCTTCCGCCGGTCAACACGCGCACCGCATTGGCAATCAGCTTGAAAAATCGCTCGAACCCTTCCTCATGTTCGGATGAATAGGCAAGACTCCGGTTGGTAAGGCGGTCCAGCAATTGCCTTGCGGGATGCTGGCGCTCACTGAAAAACCGGGGATCCTGCTGGGACAACTGCAGCAGCACGGGCTCAAGCGCTTTCAGCATTTCTTTCACACGGGGCAGCAGCCGCTCATCGTGCATCAGGTTTTCCAGCATCAGACGTACGACCTCTTCGCCGAGTTGACGCCCGAGTTGCTTGCTTTGTGTTTTTTCACGCGCAACCATTTCGGGGTCGGCCAGCATATCGGCTTTCACCTTGGGAACCCCAACAACCTCAGGTTGTTTGGCCCGGCGTGCCAGCCGCTGCATCATCGGCTCCACCAGTTTCAGGTCCTCCAGTGCCACGAAAGAGGCGGGAATAGTGTTCAGGAAATCTTTTGGGCCGTTATTGTTCAGTGCCAGCCCGCTATCAAGATCACCCGACAAGAGGCGCCGCAGCTTGTCGAGCGTCAGCAGGGTGCGCGTGATCGAGGTCTGCGGCGCCTTGGCACCCGCCGCACTGCCTCCGCCCAGCCCGGACCCCGCCGGCAGGGCTGGCTCGACGCCCTGAGAGCGCAACCAGTCCGAGACATCTTTATACAGCTGGCGTAACGAAACACCCATCAGGCCTGCTGCGGGGGTGATGAGCGCGGCCCGCACTTCGTCGATCTTGACGTGCTTTGACAGCGTGCAGCGCAGGGCCAAAACAAAGGTTTCGGGCTTTAGGGGGTTGAGTTGGGACTGAACCGTGACCAGCCCCAAAAGGTTGCTGATCAGTGCATTGAGCACGGGAAGGACATCATCGACCGCCTGGCTGACCTCCTGCTGGGTCAGTGCAAACTCGATATTGGCGTCTATCTGCTTTTCTTCAAGGAACTGAAAATCATCAAATCTGAGTAGCGACTTGGCCGACGCGTCCTGCGATCCACTGTGATACAGCGCGGTGCGCAGCTCTTCCTTAAAAGTCTGCCTGACTGCAGGCGCATGGAACGACAAATGCACAATGGCCAACGAATTGGCGGCGCTCTGATGAATGTGGGCGGCCCGTCCCTTGGTTTGCCTCTTGGACGGTTGCAAGCCCTCGATCACCGCATCCATGAGTGCGTCTGCCTGAAGCAGCACAGCTTCAATGCAATCACGCAATGCCGGTTTCACGCTGGCCTGTTCATCTGCCAGTCCGAGCCTTGGCATTGGAAACTTCATCATCTATCCATCCCCCCGATCAAGGTCATGGTGACCCCATCTCCTCCAGTGTCAATGCAATCGATACGATATGCTGATCACGTTGCTTTTGATTCTCCCAGTTGAACCCCCTCATGACCAGCCCCGTGTAACAATTTATTGCATCTTGTGATTTTTGACCACGGACCCGGCATGACGCTCAGGGGGTATGCCGGATACATGAGATAATAGAAAGAGTTGCGGTGCTTCAGTTGCCCGCAATTGCAGCCTCTTGCTGGGAACGCCGGGCCTGTCCTTGTACAGGGATCCGTTCCAACTTTGTACCCTTCTGCCTTGACTGATCCGCTGCCTGTTGGTTCGTGGACAGGCAGATATCCCAAGCGCCCTGGATGGGCGCCACCTCTAATGAACTTTGAAGATCTGAAATTGGCTCCGGCCATTGTTAAAGCCGTGCGCGAGCAAGGCTACGAAATCCCCACGGCCATTCAAGCACAGGCCATTCCGGTCGTGCTGGATGGACATGACTTGCTGGGCGGTGCCCAAACCGGCACGGGTAAAACAGCCGCCTTTGTGTTGCCCATGCTGCACAAACTGAGCGAGGGTGAGGCCGTCCAGAACAAATTTGGCGGCAAAGGCATCCGTGCCCTCGTGCTCACCCCCACCCGCGAATTGGCGGCTCAAGTGGAAGAGTCGGTCCAGACCTACGGCAAATTCCTGGAACTCTCAAGCACCGTGATTTTTGGTGGCGTGGGCATGAACCCGCAAATTAGCCGCGTAAAAAAAGGTGTGGATATTCTGGTGGCCACGCCCGGTCGTCTGCTGGACCTGTTGCAACAGGGCGTTCTTGATCTAGGCCAGGTGCAGATGCTGGTGCTTGATGAAGCCGACCGCATGCTCGACATGGGCTTCATCCATGACGTTAAAAAAGTGCTGGCCGTGGTGCCCAGGGACAAACAAAGCCTGTTGTTCTCGGCCACCTTCAGTGACGAGATTCGCGAGCTGGCAGCCACGCTGCTGAAGAACCCGCAAAGCGTGCAGGTAACGCCGCGCAACACCACCGTTCAGCGCATCACCCAGGTGATTCACCCGGTGGGCCGTGGCAAGAAAAAAGCCCTACTGGCACATATCATTCAAGAACACAACTGGAGCCAGGTTCTGGTGTTCACGCGTACCAAATTTGGCGCGAACAACGTGGCTGAGTTCCTGACCAAGAACGGCATTCAAGCCATGGCCCTGCATGGCAATAAAAGCCAGGCTGCGCGTACCCAGGCTCTGTCCGGCTTCAAGAGCGGCGACATCCGTGCGCTGGTGGCAACCGACATTGCCGCTCGCGGCATTGACATTGACGACCTGCCACACGTGGTGAATTATGAGATTCCCAATGTCAGCGAAGATTACGTGCACCGCATCGGCCGCACAGGTCGCGCCGGTGCCGATGGTGCGGCTGTGAATCTGGTGTGCATGGATGAAGAAGGCTTTATGCAGGACATCGAGCGCTTCACAAAACAAAACATTGAAGTCAAACTGGTTGAGGGTTTCGCCCCTGAACCCGGCGAAAAGGCCGAGCCCATTGCCATGGGTCGCCAGACCATTTGGGGTGGTGCAGGTAAGCCCCCCAGCCGTGATGTGATGATGGCTGCGGGCCGCGCGGCCCGCACCGAAATGCTGCAGCGCGTGCGCGACAACAAAGGTGCCCAGGGTGATCGCGGTGGCAATGGCGGTGGCGGCGGCAACGGTGGTGGTCGAGGCGGCCAGGGTGGTGCACGCGGCAACGGGCGCACCCATGGCGCCGGTGGCGGACGCGGCGACGGGCGTGTGGCAGTGCAGGGCAATGGCCAACCGTCCGACCACGCACCACGCAGTTTCAGCGCACGCCCCCCGCAAGACCGCAGCCGCACCGGCAGCGGCGCGGGTGGTGGTTTTGGCGGGAACGCGGGCGGTGGCAACGGCCAAGGCCAACGGCCGGCCCAAGGGGGTCAGCCTGATCCCATGCGCACCAGCGTGGACATGATGGCTGAACGCAGCGGCGCACGCCGTGGCGGCGGCGGAGGCGGTGGCTATGCGGGTGGAAACCGCAACACGGGCTCTTACGGTGGCGGTGGTGGCGGAGGACGCTCCGGCGGCGGAGGCGGCGGTGGTTTTGGCGGCGGTAGCCGTGGACCCGGTGGCAATCGCGGCTCATTTGGCCGTTAACACCTCACGGCCTGAATTTCGGGATCTAACTCACGTTAGACCCTCATAGATGTTGCTTGGCTAGCTATTAATTCAATAGCTACCGCAGGCTAAGAGACTGGGCGCTTACCGCGCCTAGCCTCTCACAAACAGCGTCACCAATGGGTCTGCCCCCACTTGACGACTCCAGTGCCCATGGATGCTGGCGTCAAATGTCGCACCTTGCGGCAACAAATCAATCGAATAAAAGTGCTCGCCCGGTTTAAAGACGCGGGACACGCCGCCCTGCAAGCCGATCTCCATTTGTCCCCCGAGGATGAACACCCATTGCGGCGTCGTCGAGCAATGGAACTGGCTGCGAAAACCCACCGGACTATGGCGTATCTGGTAGCCACCCGACGGGTAGAGACTGGACAGCATGGCCTGCGGGCTTCCCTCTGGCAGGGCAACAGGCTCTTCGCGGAATTTCGCGCGGCCGTCGGTATCGGTGAAAAGAGTGACTTGGGTGAAAAGGGTCATAGCGGGCTCAAAGGGTTTTCCAAAAGCTGACATAAAGGGCTAAAGCGCAAGGGCCGGGTCAAATTCAATCAGCACCTTGAGTGACTGGCTCTTGTCACCTGCGAGCTCGAAAGCTTCTATCGCCGCATCAAAGGGCAGCACCCGGGTGATGACAGGCTTGCCGTCAATCAGCCCCTGGTTCAAAAACTGCACGGCGGTGGCGAATTCCGGATGAAACCGGAACGTGCCACGTATGTCAATTTCTTTGGCAACAATCTGGTTCATGGGCAGGCTCATGTCGCCGCCCAGCCCCACCAACACCATCACACCACGCGGGGCGATCACGTCCAGCGCGGTCTTGACGGCGCGCTCGTTGCCCGAAGCCTCAAATACCGCGTCGAATTGCCCCTTGTCGGCCATGTATTTTTCAAGCCCTTTGGGCTGCAGCGCCAGATTGATGGTCTCATCCGCACCCATCTTGCGGGCGCAGGCCAGCGGCAGCTCGGCCACGTCCGCCGCGACGATACGGGCGGCACCGGCGCGCCGGAGACCGGCAATCAGGAGCGACCCAATAGGACCACAGCCCGTGACCAGCACCTGCTTGCCAAAGACCCCCCCGGCGCGCTGGATGGCGTGCAGGCCCACCGACAGCGGCTCGGCCAGGGCGGCCTCCGACAGACTCAGGTGATCCGCCACGGCATGCGCCTGCGCTTCCTCGATCACCAGGCTGTCCCTGAACCCGCCCTGAATATGGGGAAAGGGCATGGCACTGCCATAAAAGCGCATGGCCAGGCAGTGGTTGTGTCGCCCGAGCTGGCAAAAACGGCATGTGCCGCAAGGCCGTGACGGCGATATGGCGATGCGCTGCCCGACACGGTGAGTTTTGACCTCAGCGCCCACCTCTTCCACCACGCCTGAAATCTCGTGACCCAAGGCCATGGGCTGGCGGATGCGCACGACGCCAAAGCCACCATGCTGGTAGTAATGCAGGTCCGACCCGCAAATACCACCAAAGGCCACGCGCACGCGCAATTGACGGGCTCCCAACTGCCTTGGGTAATCGGCTGCATCAGGCAGCAAATGCTCCAGGCGCAGGTCAAGTGCGCCATGGCACATCAAGGCGCGAATACGGCGCTGGCTGGGGTCAAGGGAAGTGTCAGTCATCGAATCTGGTGCCAGAAAAAAATGGAGAACGGATTGAAAAATCTAGACGGCTTAAAGCGGTTTGAAGTGGCTTAAAGCGTCGCTGTCACACCACCGTCCACGTAAAGAATATGGCCATTCACGAACCGTGAGGCATCACTGGCCAAAAACACGGCAGCGCCCGCCAGGTCGTCCACATTGCCCCAGCGCCGACTGGGTGTGCGGCCAATCAACCAGGTGCTGAAGGTTTCATCGGCCACCAGGGCCGCGTTGAGCTCGGTCGCAAAATAGCCAGGCCCCAGGCCATTGACATTAATGCCGTGCGGACCCCAGTCAATGGCCATGCCCTTGGTCAACATCTTGACGGCCCCTTTGCTGGCGGTGTAGGGCGCGATGTTGGGGCGGCCCAGCTCACTTTGCACCGAGCAGATGTTGATGATCTTGCCTTGCTTGCGGGGAATCATTTTCCGGGCGACCGCCTGACCCACCATGAAGACACTGTCCAGATTGGTGCGCATCAGCTCGTGCCAGTCTTCGTGCCGAAAATCCTGCAGCGGCGCACGGCGCTGCATGCCAGCGTTGTTGACCAGTATGTCTATCGCGCCAATGCTGGCTTCAATGTCGTCCACGGCCATCTGTACTGACGCAGACTCGGTGACATCAAACACCCGCGAATGAACCTTCAGGCCTTCACTTTGAAGCTGGCTGGCCGCTTCAGTCACCTTGGCCTCGCCCCGCCCATTGAGCACCACCGTCGCGCCGGCCTGACCCAAGCCCCGGGCCAGTGCCAAGCCAATGCCCGCCGATGAGCCTGTGATCAGTGCAATGCGCCCGTCCAGCCGAAATGTTGATGCAGAAATCATGGATTCAGCCCAACCGTTTACCGGTTTTTCCATCAAACAGATGCGTCTTTGATGCGTCGATCTCCAGCCCGACCATGTCATCAGGCTTCGCCTGGGTGCGCCCGTGAATCACCACAATCAGTTGGACACCGCCCACTTCGAGCAGCAACTCCGTCTCGGCCCCTGTAGGTTCAACCACGATCACCTTGGCAGGTATGCCCTGACCCAAGCCCGAGATGGAAATGTCTCCGGGTCGCACGCCATAGCTCACAGCGTGGCCGTCACTTACGGTGCTTGCGTTGGCGACCGGCCAACGCGCACCCTGGGCGTCCACCCACACCTGCCCATCGGCCCGTCGCAAGTTGCCTGTGAGCACATTCATGGACGGTGACCCGATAAATTGCGCCACAAACAGATTGCCAGGCTTATCGAACAGATCCAGCGGGCTTCCGATCTGCTCAATGATGCCGTCGTGCATGACCACGATGCGATCCGCCAGCGTCATGGCTTCGATCTGGTCGTGGGTCACATACACGGTGGTGGTCTTGAGCCGCTGGTGCAGCGCCTTGATTTCGGCCCGCATCGAGACCCGCAGTTTGGCATCCAGGTTGGACAGCGGCTCATCAAACAGATGCGTCTTTGATGCGTCGATCTCCAGCCCGACCATGTCATCAGGCTTC
>JANOAP010000602.1:0-31524 GCA_031411175.1 Rhodoferax sp.
AGCCCTATCCACGGTAGTCGGGGAAGGTTGCTCAGTAGTTGTCTAAAATCAGCCTGAAAATGATTGCAGTCATAAATTATTCGAAAGACTTGAGGTATGTGCACCACGCAAAAGGAAATCATCGAAGTACCTAAACCAGGACTGCGCGAGCGCAACAAGCTCGATAAGATTTCTCGTATTCGCAGAGCGTCGCTGGAGCTGTTTCAAGCTAAAGGCTATGACGCCACCACGACGAAAGAAATCGCGGAAGCGGCAGATGTGGCGATTGGAACGGTCTTTATGTACGCGAATGACAAGCGTGACCTGTTGTTCCTGATTTTTAATGACGCACTTGATGGCGTAGTGGATTTGGCTTTCAGCCGTGTCGACATTCGCAAACCGCTGTCACTCCAGGCGTTTGAGGTTTTCTCCCATTTCTACGCGGCCTTTCACCAACAGGTCTTACTGGCGAGATTGTTGTTGAGAGAACTTGTATTTTTCTCCGAAGGCAAGCAAGCTGCTCAGTACATGGAGAATCGCCGTCGCATCATCGAGGAGTTGCAGGCGATGGCCCGCAAAGCGATTGCCAATGGTTCCATTCGCGCTGACGGCGATGTTGAGCGTATCGCCAACACCTTCTTTTATCTGTACTCAGGTGAAGTGAGATTCTGGTTAAGCGATGAAGAGCCTGACCTTAAGAAGGGTCTTGCCAGCATGAAGGCCACGTTTGCCTTGCTGGGCAACGGTCTTGGCGAGACAACCGCTACCTTGCTGAAGAAGCGCGACACAAAATCCTAAGCTACAGAGTTCTGTACGACCCTTCTGCGGTCATTGACTGGTGATTTCTCCCCTCCTGAAATGAAGTAACGACTCTGGTTTCAGCCGGGGCAACTCTCGCTCGTGCTGGATGGCGGGAAAACACGTGATTGGGATGTTTATTGGGGAAAACCCTATTTTAAATATAAATGACTATAGTCATAATTGACTGCGATCTGAAAATTCGGATCCAAAAGTGTTGAGCCTATAGACCATTTATTGGAGAGAACATGAAATCAATCGGCGATGTTTGCTATGCAGCTGTGCTGCTTCCTCTGACTCCGGATCTCAAAATCGACGAGCCGGCATTCAGGTCATACCTGCAGTATTTTTTGAAAGACTCACGTTTTGTGGCGCGCGGCGGCCTGTGTATCAACCCCGAAGCGGGTGAGATTTTCTATCTCACCCGCGAAGAAAAACGCCGTGTGCTCGAAGTGGCAATGGAAGAGATCAATGGCAAGGTACCAGTGATAGCAGGCACTTGGGCGCTGACGACGGCTGAAGTGGTCGATACCGCGCGCGATGTGAAGGCACTGGGCGCTGACGGTATTTTTGTAACGCCACCGGGCGGTGCACAAGACATCACCTCTTGCTGGGACGCAGACAATTATCCCGAGGTGTGGTCAGACCAGATCAAGGCGCAGGACAGAGCGGTGGACCTGCCCATCATCACACATCCAGTGTCGGGCTCGGCTGCTCCCTTTTCGCCTGGCTTGCCGGTTGCCGCAACACTCGCCATCTGCAAGGAAATACCAAACATAGTCGGCTGGAAGATGACTTATGGCTATGACGGCTATCGCATCGTGGCGAAGGGCCTGCGCAGCCTGCCCAAGCGCGTTTCGGTGATGTCGGCGCTTGCTTCGCGCTTCCATGAATACCGTGCGACCGATATGTTCGACGGCACGCTCAGTGGTTTCTGGAACTTCGGTATGGAAAGCATGCTGGATCACCTTGACGCCTGGGATCAACGCGATATCGACACCGCGTGCAAGGTGTGGAACGGAGGCTTGGTGCAATTGCATGAATACATTGCCGACATGGGGCGCTTACATGTTCGTTACAAGGTTGCTACTTGGTTGCGCGGCCTAATCCCCAACCCTTTCATGCGTCCACCAATGCCTAGCCCGCGCCAGATCGAGATTGACACGATTTATGACTTGCTGAAAAAAGCCGGTTTATCGGTGATCGACAAAAAGGATGCTGTTTTGGGAAGACACAGCCAGAGCTGACGCCTTCATAAAAAACCGGATGCCGTAGATAGCGTTTGCCAATTTGGCGAGTGCAAGATTGAAGCCCTGCACTCTGCGGTTGACAAGCCGATTTAAAAAACTGGAGCATTGCCATGAAGAAATTGATAGTAATCAAGAAATCTTTTTTGAGTGTCGGCATTGGGGCGATCACGCTTGCAGTCTGGCTACCCGTCGCATGGGGTCAGACTTATCCGACTCGACCGCTGACTGCGGTGGTGACATTGCCGGCAGGTTCAACCGTCGACGTACTCGCCAGGGCCTTCAGCCTTCAGATAGAGTCAAGACTCAAGCAAGCAATGGTGGTAGACAACAAGGCTGGTGCGGGGCTGATGCTGGGTATGCAGGCAGTGCAAGCCGCACCTGCTGACGGCTACATGATGGCTTTCACGCCTGCAACTCCGCTGACCATACAACCGCACCGAACCAAGAGACTCCCATATTCAGCTGAGGGGTTTATCCCGGTTTGCCAGACGTTTGAAAACACCTTTATGGTCGCGGTGCCAGCCTCGTCGCCATTCAGGGACTTCAGGGCCTTTCTGGCCGAAGCAAAAGCCAATCCTGGCAAGGTGCGTTATGGGCATTCAGGCACAGGTTCAACGCCCCACCTTATGGCGGCAGAATTGTGGCACGACCTCGGTTTGAACCTGTCTGATATTCCCTACCGCGGCGAGACAGCCTATTTACCGGGCTTGATCGCAGGAGACATCGAAGCTGGCATTGTTACGTCGGCACTTGCACAGCAACAAAAGCTTCGACCACTGCTGATATTTTCGAAAGAGCGATCAAAGTGGTTTCCCGAGGTTCCGACCACAACAGACCTGGGCTACAACATTCCGGCAGCGGGCTACGGCGGCATCTTTGTACGCACGGGTACGCCTGTCGCAGTCGTTGAAAAGTTGGAGTCAACATGCCGCGAGATTGTGAATGGTGCGACTTATCAAGCAGCGGCGGAGTCGTTGCTGCAGAGCGCGTCGTACCTGGATCGCAAAGCGTTTTCAGCGCGCATCGCTGAGGAGTCAAAGTCAAAAGCCAAGCTTTTGACGATATTAAATCTGCCTGAATGAGCTTATCTGCACTTGCTTGCAGGAAATGGCTCCGTAAGCGTTGGGTCGTGCGTCGGAAAAGCGTCTTGGAGAATATCGGCAGTTGCTGGGCGACTGTCTCTACCAAGCCGAAATCAGTCTGCTCGTATTTGTACATTCCAGGAAGGGGTATTACGCCTCCCGATGCTTGATGTTATCGCTTTGAAGCCCTGTACATCAAGTTTGTCGGCACACATGCTGAGTACGATGCCATTGACGCAACCAATGTGGAGAACTGACAATGAAAAAAATACGTATCAAATTCGCGCGATCCGCACCGAGGCTGATCACCAGGCCGCGCTGCAACAGGTTGCGTCTTACTTTGACGTCGAACCAGAAATTGACAGCGAAGCAGGCGCACATTTTGAGGCAATGATCACATTGATTGAGGCGTATGAAGCCAAGCATTACCCCATTGCGCCACCCGATCCTATTGAGGCCGTGAAATTTCGCATGGAGCAGCAGGGCTTGAAGCAAAGACTTGCAACCCATGATTGGAGGGCTGAATCGGGTTTACGAAGTCCTCAATCGGAAAAGACCACTAAGCTTGTCAATGGTGCGGCGGTTGCATGCAGGCCTTGGAATCTCCGCAGACTGCTGGATTCAGGAAACGGCTTGAATTGCAACTCTGCGGCGCGCTGCTTCGTTGACCACCTCAAGCCAATGCGCATGGTATTCGCGCAATTCTTGGGATGCCTCACACGGCACAGATTTCAAGTTACCGCGCGCTTGATCACCACCCCATCGGGTTAACAGCCAGGCACCCCGTGCGGTACCTTCCAGCTCGTCAGTGCTGGCGTAGCAAAGGCTGCCGGGCAGCATGGATTGAAGCACGTGCATATAGATGGCATTGCTGGCCAGCGGCCCTTCCACAATGACGGTGGGTTGGGTATCTGCTTGGGTGGTGGCTTGTCTGGTCGCGTGCCCGCGCCACAGCCGGTCGATCAACCACGCGGTGACCTGAGCGCAATAGGTCGCGGCCAGGGCGGCTCTTTCTGAGTCGTCAAGGGCTTCTGCGTTAATGGCGCTAGCCGCACTCTGCAGGTGCCCGCCTCGCGCCAGATAGCCCGCGCGTTCCGCAAACGGCCCGCCAGCGTGAGAGAAAGCGGGAAAGGCAAAGGTCTTGCTTTCCACAAGCCGCTTCAAACCCGCAGCGCTGGCGGCCTGCGGGTCAGCACCCTGCAGAATGGCTGCGAATTCGCGGCCGCCCATGAAGCGTGCTGTCGGCGTCACGCGCCCGGTGACGTCCACGTTGCCCAGCATGTCTTGCCCGGCCACCAGGGACTCTGCTGAAGCGCCAGGCGCCATCAGCACCGTCCAGGTGCCGGATGACACGATGGTGAGCGCCTCCTCTTTCTGCGGATCGGCAGACGTGCTGTCAAGGTAGCGCGCCAGGCAGGCATTGCTGTCATGCACGCCCGCATGCACCTTGCAGCCCGCAGGCAGGCCCCATTCAGACGCCACAGCCGGGCGCACCGGGCCGATCACTTCCCAGGCAGACCGCAATGGCGCAAACAAGCTTGCCCATCCCTGGTCTGCCGCCAGGCTGGAAAAGTCCGCGCGCGCAGGGTTCCATAAATGCGTGTGGCAACCCAGCGAAGACACCTCGCTGCACGCCACGCCGCTGAGCAGCCAGGCCCAGTACTGCGGGTAGGGCAGCAGGCATTGTGTCTTTCGCCATTCATCGGGATGTGCGTTCTGCATCCAGAAAAGCTGCCGCGCAGCATTCAGTCCGGCGGGCAAATCGGGCGACAGGGTCTGGTTGAATGGGTCGCTGGCGGTATCAAAGGCCGTGGCCATAGCCCCCTGCTGGGCGACGCCTTCAAACTCATAGTCAATGGGCTCCCAGGCCAGCCTCTCACCCGCCAGCGCGACGATGGCCGCGCCGTGGGTGGACGCAATAGCATGGCCACAGCGCATGGCATGGGGGGATGCGCGAAGTGTGGACTTCATCCAGCCCTCCAGGCCACGAACATCCAGCGCGGGGTAACCCAGGGCGCTTTGCACGCTGGCATTGCCGCGGTTGTGGCGCTCCACCACCTGGCCGGCATCGTCCAGCATGAACAGCCTGGCGTTGGTCTTGCCAATATCAATGACCAGCGTCAAATCCAGGGCGGGCGCTGTAGCCACGGGGGTCAGTCCATGTGAAACAGGCAAGGCAGGGGCTCCACCACCGGTGAGCCGTCGGCATTGCTGCGCATGATGTCACCCATACAGGCCCACCAGCGTTTCATCACCGGGTGTTGCGGCAGGGCGTCCATAGTGTGGCCCGCCGAGCGCCGCAGCGTTGCAAACAGCACATGGTGCTCTTCGTCCAGGTAGATGCTGTAGTCAGTGATGCCGGCGCGCTTAAGCAAGGCGCTTAACTCGGGCCAGATGGTGTCGTGGCGGTGTTTGTACTCGGCCACCTGCCCGGGGTTGAGGAACATCCGGAAGCCGATTTTTTCAGTGCCCATACCGTCGTCTAAACAATGCCGCCGCTGCCACCCACTACCGCAGGGCGGTCTTTGGCCACCTGCTTTCTGTAGCCGCTGGCGCGGTAAGCGCCCAAGGGGTCAATCGCGCCGCCCGCTTCCAGGCGCACGCGCTGCAGGATGGGCGTGACATCGGTTTCAAACCCGCGCTTGAGCACCTGGGTGGCTACCAGCGCATCGTTGGCACTCTGTGCGGCGTCCAGCGCGGCGCGGTCTACCAGCAGCGCCTGTGCGTAGCTGCGCTGCACCTGGGCGGCGCTGGTCATCAGGCTCTCAATGGGGTCGGTCACGTTGTGGCTCTGGTCCAGCATGTAGGCGGGGTCGAAACCAGCCACTTTCTCATGGGCCGCAGATACCAGCTCGTTGAACACCAGAAACAGGCGATAGGGTGCCACGCTGCCGGCATCCAGATCATCATCGCCATACTTGCTGTCGTTGAAGTGAAAGCCTGCCAGCTTGCCCGCCGCAATCAGGCGGGCCACGATCATCTCGATGTTGACGTTGGGCGCGTGGTGGCCCAGGTCCACCAGGCATTGCGCCTTGGGGCCTAGCGCGCTGGCCGCCATGTAGCTGCTGCCCCAGTCCTGGATCACGGTGCTGTAAAACGCAGGCTCACAAATCTTGTGCTCCAGAAACATGCGCCAGTCGCCCGGCAGTGCGGCGTAAATCTGGCGGGTGCTTTCCAGGTAGCGGTCAAAGGCACGGCGAAAGTGCTGCTGGCCAGGGAAGTTGCTGCCATCGCCTACCCATACGGTCAAGGCCTTGCTGCCCAGCTTCTGGCCAATTTCAATGCACTCGATGTTGTGCTCGATCGCCTGGGCGCGCGTGGCGGCATCGGCATGGGTCAGGCTGCCAAACTTGTAGCTGTGCGACTGGTCTTTTTGGTCAGAAAACGTGTTTGAGTTCATCGCATCAAATGCCAGGCCGTAGCTTGCGGCGGTCTGACGCAGCTCGCTCCAGTCGCTGCATTTGTCCCAGGGGATATGCAGGGATATTGCGGGCGTGGCGCGCGCCAGTTGCTGGATCACACCGCAGTCTTGCAGCTTGTCATACACATGGCGCGGTTCACCCTGGCCGGGGAAGCGCGCAAAGCGCGTGCCGCCCGTGCCCACGCCCCAGCTTGGTATGGCCACGCCAAAGGCTGCCACTTTTTGCTTGATGGCGTCGATGTTGATGTTGCGGCGGGCCAACTGCTCGCCAAGGTAGGCGTAGTCGGTATCCGCGTGGCGTTGACTGGATTCGTTGTGGGCCTGAATCTGGCTGGCAGAGATGAGTGACATGGCAGTCCTTGAAAGCGTTGCGGGATCAGTGTCTGATTTTTGACGCGTAAAAATTAACGCATGAACTTAGCGTGTAAAACTAACGCGTAAAAGCGGCCAGGTTGCCCGCATCCACATTGAGAATATTGCCCGTGCTCTTGGCACTCAAGTGTTCGGCAGCAAAGAAGTAGGTGGCCTCGGCAATGTCTTCGGGGAACACGCTGCGCTTAAGCATGGAGCGGTCTCGGTAAAACGCTTCCAGGTCTTTCTCTTCTACTTTGTTGGCGGCGGCACGCTCCTGGCTCCAGGTGCCCGTCCAGATCTTGCTGCCGCGAATCACCGCATCGGGGTTGACCACATTGCAGCGAATGCCCAGCGGTGCGCCCTCCAATGCAAAGCTGCGTGACAGCTGGATCTCGGCCGCCTTGGCCGCACAATAGGCCACCGCCTGGTTGCTGGCCACCATACCGTTCTTGCTGGCAATGAACACCATGGAGCCGCCAACACCCTGCGCCTTCATCAGGCGGAAAGCTTCACGCCCCACCAGAAAATAGCCGGTGGCCAGAATGCTCTGGTTGCGGTTCCACAAGGCCAGTGTGGTGTCTTCCAGCGGCGCTGCGGAGGCAATGCCGGCGTTGGACACCAGAATGTCCACGCCGCCAAATTCAATCGTGGCCCTGGCATAAGCCGCAATGACAGAGTCTTCGCTGGTGACGTCGCACACTACGCCGCGCACCACGTCTTTGCCAAACTTCTTGACCAGCTCGGCCACGGTGCCGTCCAGCGCGGTGGCGTCAATGTCCAGCAGCACGGCGCAGGCACCTTCCTGCAGGTGGCGCTCCACAATCGCACGGCCAATGCCACCCGCACCACCGGTGACCAGGGCCACTTTGCCCACCAGCGGCTTTGCCTTGGGCATGCGTTGCAGCTTGGCTTCTTCAAGCAGCCAGTACTCAATGTCAAAAGCCTCCTGCTCGGGCAGGCCCACATAGGTGTCCACCGCATTGGCATCGCGCATCACGTTGATGGCGTTGACATAGAACTCACCGGCAACGCGGGCCGTGGCCTTGTCTTTGGCAATCGACACCATGCCGATGCCGGGCAGCAGGATGATGACAGGGTTCGCATCGCGCATGGCCGGGCTGTCGAAACGCTTGCAGCGCTGGTAATAGGCGGCGTAGTCGGCGCGGTAGGCTGCCAGCTTGACCTCCAGGGCCTCAGCCAGCGCTTTGCCCTGAAGGGTGTAGAGCGCTTCTTCCACAATCATGGGGCGAATCTTGGTGCGCAAAAAGTGGTCAGGGCAGGAGGTGCCCAAGGCGGCCAGCGGCACCAGGTCGCGGCTGTTCACAAACTCCATCACGATGGCCTGGCGGTCCACGTGCAGCAGCTTGTGGCCGGTCTTGGAAGTCAGGCCGCGCAACACCGGGAGCAGCCGGGTCAGCGTGGCGTCTTGCTCGGCGAGTGCAAGGGATTCGCGTGCGGCACCTCCAAAGCGGACGGCCTTTAATGAAGCGCTTTCCTTAGCCAGCCAGTTCTGCGCATGCTCAATCACACCCACGGTGTTCTCATAGCAGGATTTGGCGTCTTCACCCCAGGTAAACAGGCCGTGGCCCGCCAGCACCAGCCCGCGCTGGTCTGTGTGCGCAGCCTGGTAGCGCTGCAGCATCAAACCCAGCTCGAAGCCGGGTTTGCGCCAGGGCAGCCAGCCCACGGTGCCACTGAAAATCTTTTGGGTGAGTGCTTCGCTGTTGGCCATGGCCGCGATGGCGATCACCGAGTCCGGATGCATATGGTCCACATGCACAAACGGCAGGTAGGCGTGCAGGGGCGTGTCGATGCTGGCCGCACGCGGGTTCAGGTTGAAGGTGCAATGCGGCAGATAGGCCACCATTTCGTCTTCATGTGCCGGGCCGCGGTACATGCCTTGCAGGGCTTGCAGCTTGTCCATGTACAGGGTGGAGAAGCCGTCCAGCTTCATCGAGCCCATGTCGCCGCCCGAGCCTTTGACCCACAACACGGTAACTTTCTGCCCGGTTAACGGGTCTGTCTCAAGGAGCTTGGCCGATGTGTTGCCGCCACCATAGTTGGTGATGCGCAGGTCTGAGCCCAGCAGGTTGGAGCGGTACAGCAGCAAGCCGGGCGCATCGAGCGAGGCGGCATGGCCGGGGTTCCATTTGGGGAAAGGGGCTGGCGAAATGGGTTGGGTCATGGTCTTGGCGTGCTTTGGTTTGGGCATGACTGTAGGGTTCATGATCCATAGCCGCAACGTATATATTTTTATAAAATTGATAAGAGATTCTGATACATTGAAATCGAGAATGCTCCTTCATTGGGGTCATCATCTTTCATGTCTTCCTGCGGGCCATTCACCCGCGCAAAACCAAGGGAAAACACTGATGATCAATCTGAAAAACCTTACCCTGCGTCAACTGCGTTTTTTCGAAGCGGTGGCCACCCACCTGAGCTATTCGCGTGCGGCTGAGCAGATGAATGTCACGCAACCGGCGGTATCCATGCAGGTGCAGCAGATGGAAGCAGAGCTGGGCTTGCAACTGCTGGTGAAGGTTGGGAAAAAAGTCACGCTCAGCCAGGCCGGGGAAGAAATGCTGCGGCAGTCGCGGCGCATTTTGAACCAGATGCTGATGGCCGAAGAAGCCATTTCCGCTTTCCATATGACAGCAAGTACACGGGGCGGGCTGTTGCATCTGGGCGTGGTCCCCACCGCGCACTACTTCGCGCCCAAGCTCCTGATGGCGTTTGCGCAGGAGTGGCCCGATGTGAAATTCAAGCTCACGGTGGACCGGCGCGATGCCATTTTGAACATGCTGCAGGAACACCAGCTGGACCTGGCGATTGCGGGCTACCCGCCCTGTGAGGCCGATCTGGAAGCCGAAACATTTGCCCAGCACCCCCATTGCATTGTGGCGGCGGCAAACCACCCGCTGGCCAAAAAGCGGCGTATCCGCTGGGACGCCTTGAAGGATGAGCCCTTCATCTTCCGGGAGCCGAATTCAGCCACGCGGCAATTCTTTGAGCATCTGGTGCAGGCGCAATCGCTGCAAGTCAAGGTGTCCATGGAGCTTTCTGGTAACGAAACCATCAAGCAGGCCGTGATGGCCGGCATGGGCATCAGCTTTTTATCAGCGCACACGTTTCAGATCGAGCTGCAAGCCGGGCTGCTGGCAGTCCTGCATCTGGAAGACATGCCAAAAATGCTGGACTGGTGCCTGCTGCACCGGCGCAACTCGCTTCTGTCTGGTGTGAACGGCGCATTTCGCAGCTTCGTCATGAAGCAGGGTGCGGGCCTGGCACGATGCCGAATTTAGACCGCAGCAACCCAAGCCAGCCCATCAGCCCATCAGCCCATCGAACTCGATGCGCGCCGTATCGCTTTTGTGGCTCATGGTGTTCATGCATGCACTCCGATTCGTTCCAACAACTCCCGGACCACTTCGGCTTGATACCGTTTGGCCTCTTTGCCGAGTGGCATTCACTGCGCGACCAGACCCCGAACCAGCATATAGCAGCCGACCAGCAGCATGGATACGAAGAACCAGCGGCGAAAGGCGACTGGTTCAATGCGCTCGCGCATGCGCTGACCGACGAACATCCCCAGCAAGGCAGGCAACACAACAACCAGTGAGGCCACGAGCAGATGGCGCGGATAGCTGCCCGTTGACCCCAGCGCAACGGCAAGCGCGATCGTGGATACGGTGAACGACAGGCCAAGCGCCTGAACCAGTTCGTCCTTGGTGAGCCCCAATGCGCTCAGATACGGCACGGCGGGGACCACGAAAACCCCCGTTGCGCCGGTGAGGATGCCCGTCAGCAAACCCACCACAGGCGACAGCGCGCCCTGCAGCCGGGCGGGAACAAAAAGTTTGGGCAGCAACAGGCCCAGCAGCGCATACAACGCAAGCACCGCCCCCAGCGCGACCGAGGGCCAGCGCGATGCGCCGGACGCCAGAAATTGGATGCCCAGCGCAGTACCGACACAAACCAGGACCATCATGCTTGCGAGGCGGCGAATCATGGTTCTGGCACCGGCACCGGTGACGAATTGCCAGACGTTCGTGACCAGCGAGGGCACCACCAGCAGGGCCGCAGCCTGAAGAGGCGTCATGACAAGACCCAGGGCACCCATGGCAACGGTGGGCAGGCCCATGCCCACGACGCCCTTCACCCAACCGGCCAGGAGGAACACGGCGACGACGAAAGCGATCAGGTCTGAAGAGGGCATAGGTGTGATGCATGACGGGGCGCAAACCGTTCGACAGCGAAGCTGTTTGCTCGGAGTTGCTTACTCAGGAGTGCTGACCCTGACAACCCGCAGCCCGACCGTCGTCGATGCGCGAGTGGTTAAACAGCTTGGGGCCATTTGATTTGCACTTTGCGGCTGTTGGCAAGACAGTCACGCAAGTACAAGTTAATAAGGCTCTGATATGGCAGACCTGCCTCATCGGCCATACCTTTGAAATACTGCACAACGTCTTCCGACAGTCGCATCGTGACGGGCTTCTTCAGCTTGGAGGCGTATGGGTTTTTACGAGACTTCAGTTTGGAGAGATCGTATTCTGCTTTCATGTGTGTCCACCTCGATAGAACGCGCTTTCACGCTTGGTTGCCTTTCGGGCCGAGATGATGCGAATAACCGCACCCTGATCCCGTTCGCAATGACAGACGATGAGCAGTTTCGCCCCTGAACTCATGCCAAGCATCAAGAAGCGCTCTTCGTCGGATGAATGCTCTTCATCGAAGAACTGAACGCCAAATTCGTCGAAGAAGATCGTCTTAGCTTCTTCAAAAGACACCTGATGCTTCTTGAGATTTGCAGCTGCTTTAGTCTCATCCCACTCAAACGAAATCATACATACATTGTATTTACGAATTTTTGCAGGTCAAGTGGAAGCGCGAAGATCTGTTTAACGTCAAAGTAAAGCCGCAACGCGCTTGCGAGAGCAGTTAAATTTCGATCCACCTCCATGCGAAGTGCCGCATTGATTCGTGACTTGCAGCTAGTCCCTTTCGACTCGAAGATCTCCAAAATGTCCGCATCCAAACGAACCACAATGATCTACCCCCACGTGCTCAAGGTGGCCGCTGGTGGCACGACCAGCCCGCTGAACCACTGGCAACAGCCCCACATCAAGCCGAAAACCCACCCTGGCCACAGCCAGCAACGCCGGGCCAGACATGGTGTCCAGCCCTGCTAACGCCAGCAGCGTGTTGTCCGCCGCCAGATCACGCCCCAATGCTGCGCTGGTCAATGCCACGCACCCTTGCGCAACCGGCAGGGTCAAGCCGCTGCGCTGCCCCAGTTGCGCCAAAAAGGCCAGGCCGTAGGGCACGTCTTCGGTGAGGTAGCGGGTGTCCAGACTGGTCGGCCCGGCGGGGCTGCCCCGGCCTGCATGAACAGCGCGGGACTGCGCGTCCAGGCTGGCGATGGCCACGCCAAACGAGTAGTGAAAATGCTCGTGAATGGAGCGCACGGTGAGCCCCAGCGTTTGGGCCAGGGCCAGGCGCTCGGCATCCAGCGCTTCAATCATGCGGGCGGTGCTGCCTGTCATGCGGTCGTACTGCGTCCAGCTCTCCGCGCTCTCGATGCGGGACAGGTTCGCCAAGGCCAGCGGCACGTGCGAGATCGGGTTGACGTTTGACAGCGCGATGGCCAGCGCGTCGGTCTGCGCCACAAACAGATTGCCAAACAGGGCTTCAGCCAGCAACAGCATGGCCGGGGTTTCACCCACCGGCGTGGCAGCCAGATCGATTCGGGTGCGCACCGAAAGCACACGCACCGCCGCCTCACGTGCGCCCAGGCTCAATTTGCGCGCGGTGGCCACGGTGGTGCCCGCGCTCACGATAGGTGCCGTGACGCCGCGCGCATGCAGCAGCTTGGCCAGCAACAGGCCGCTGAGCGACAGGCTGGGCATCACGAAGACGGGCTGCCCCGAGTTGATGAAGGGCGCTGCGGCCTGCATCACGGCAGCATGGCCGTAGGCGGGCAGGCTGACAATGATCACGTCTGCGCCTTCAATAGTGTCTGCCAGTGAAGCAGACTGAACGGTGCACACAGCCTCCAGCGCGCCGCTGGCCGTGAGTGAAAACGGGCCTGGTGGCGGCAGTGATTTGCCAGACGGTGACCACAAACACACGGCGTGCCCGCGCGAGGCTGCCAGTGCAGCATGCGCCAGCGCAATGGCCCCGGCGCCCAATACAGCAACTTTCATCAGGCGGGCATCAATCGATTTTCGCGCCAGAGAAGCGCACCACCTCTTCCCACTTCTTCAGCTCGCTGTCGTGAAAGCGGGCAAACTCTTCGGGCGTGCCACCCATCACATCAGCGCCCAGATCGGCGTAGCGCTTTTGCAGGGCCGGGTCTTTGAGGGCGGCGTTGATTTCGCGGTTGATTCTGTCAATCACCGCGCGCGGTGTGCCCACGGGGGCCAGAATGCCAAACCAGGCCGAAGACTCCAGCCCCGGCATGCCCGCCTCAGCCGTGGTGGGCACATCGGGCAAGGCGGCAATGCGTCTGGGGGCCAGCACGGCAATGGCCCGGACCGACTTGGCGCGCACATGCTGTGAAACGCCCGGCACCAGCTGGAACATCATCTGCAACTGGCCGCTGATCAAATCCGTCGTGGCCTGGCCCACCTGCGCGTAGGGCACGTGGGTCATTTGGGTTGCGGTCATTTTGCGGTACAACTCGCCGGCCAGGTGCATCGAACTGCCATTGCCGGAGCTGCCAAAGTTGAGCTTGCCTGCGTTGGCCTTCACGTAGGTGTTGAACTCGGCCAGCGTGTTGACCGGCATGGACGGGTGCACCACCAGAATGTTGGGCACCGAGGCATAGAGCGCGATGGGCATCAAGTCTTTCTTGACGTCAAACGGCATGGTTTTGTAAAGCGCCGGGTTGGTCGCCAAAGAACCGGATGAGGCCACCACAAAGGTGTAGCCGTCGGGCGCGGCGCGCACCGCCTCGACCGTACCCACGTTGCCATTGGCACCGGCCTTGTTCTCGATCACCACCTGCTGGCCCAGTGACTTGGTCATCACCTCGGCCAATATGCGCGTGACCGGGTCCACCGTGCCCGCAGGCGGAAACGGCACGATCAGGCGAATCGGCTTGTTGGGGTAGTCCTGCGCGAAGGCAAGGCCGGCACTGGCCGCCAATGCGAGGGCGGCGGTGCTTATCAAAGTGCGACGGGTCAGGTGGTTCATGCGGTGTCCTCTGGCAAGAAAAATAGGTGATTGCATTGTGGCACCGTCAGGCTTGGGGCACTTCACCGTCCAGCGCCAGCAGCAGGTCGGGAATCAGCTTGCGCAGCTCGGCGGTGGCAATGGCCACATCGGTGTCGAAGCCGTCGTCTTTGCCTTTGGACGACCCCGTGGCGTTCTCGAACACCACATCCAGAAACGCCACCTTCTTGATCTGCAATGCCTCGGTCAGCACAAACGACACGCGGCTGTCCCAGGTCATGGCCACCCGCGTGGGCTGCTTGCCGGTCTCGATGTGCTGGCGCACTTCATCAATGTCCAGCGGATGGCGTGAATAGCGCACCACAGCCTTGCTCTCGTCGGCAGATTTCAGCTCGCACTCGCGGTCCACACTGAAGCCCTGCGGCGGCTCCTGCGTGGTCAGCCAGCGCGCCATGGCCACCGCCGGTGAGGTGGTGGTGTCAATCAGCGTGGCGGCAAAGCCGTCCAGCGACTTCACCAGCATCGTCAGCACCTCGTCGGCCTTGGCCTGGCTGGCGGCGTCTATCACCAGGCGGCGCGCGGTGGCGTCAATCCAGACCGTCACCGTGCCCTGCTTGGTGAAGGCCATGGGCAGCAGCGCCAGGCGGATGTCGTCCTTGATGTCGCGGGTTTCCTTTTTGCCGGGTTTGCGCCCCGTGCTGGCCTCAATCTGCGCCACGCGGTCTTTGGCCTTGCGGGTGATCACCGAGCCGGGCACGACCTTGACTTCGATCATCAGCTTCAGGATGAGCTGGCCAGACACGTTTTCCACCAGCGGGCCATGGGCCTCGCCACGGGGCTCAATCCAGCCGATGGACTTGTCTTGCGACGCGCCACACTCGGCAAACCGGGCCCGCTCCAGCCCTTCCTGCATCTGCTCTGCCGTAGGCGCCCAGGTGGGCGCTATGGCGTAAATCATCATGTTTTTGAACACTGGCTACCTGACTATTTGTGGATTTGAATTAACTTGGCCCACAGTGGGCTGCCGTATTGTCGGTGCTGGGCGGGCACGAATTTTCGCCAAACTTTACAAAGCGCTTATAGAGGGAACACGGGTCAGATACATGCGCGGCGCAAACTTCGCTTCAACCTGATACCACCTTTGTGCATCAGGCTTTTTTCCCCGAAAGGAAAGCTCAATGAAATCAGTACTGAAACCCCTCATGCTCGCTGGCCTGATGGCCGGCTTTGGATTCTCTGCACTCGCCCAGCCCACCTCCACAGGCGGCATGGGTGGCCCTGGTGGCCCCGCAGGCCATCATCGTATGCATGACAAGGGCCCCATGGACCCGGCCAGGATGGAAGAGCACATGGCCAAGCGCCAGGCCGTGCTCAAGGTCCGGCTTAAAGTCACCGCCGACCAGGAAGGCGCCTGGACGACCTTCACCAGCGCCATGAAGCCGTCGCCCGACATGCTCAAGCGCCGCGCTGACCTGCGCGCGGAAATGGACAAGCTGACCACGCCCGAGCGCATGGACAAGATGAAAGCCCTGCGTGGTGAGCGCGATGCACAAATGGACAAGCATGCTGCCGCCGTCAAAACCTTTTATGCCGTGCTCACGCCCGAGCAGAAGAAGGTGTTTGATGCGCAGCACATGCGCGGCGGGCATGAGCGCCGCCACGGCGGGATGCATGGTGGCCCTGGCGGCCAGGGCGGCCCCGGTGGGCGCATGGCACCCCCTCCTGCCAAGTCTTGAAGCCAAAACGCCCCTCACGGGGCGTTTTTTATAGAAGCTTTTTAAGCTCGCCACTGGCGACGAGCTTTTCCAGATCCGTGAAGCCACCGACCAGCGTGCCCTTCACGAAAATCATCGGCAACGTCGGCCAGCCCGTCCACATCTTCAGCGCGTTGCGCTCGCGCCAGGTGTTGAAGTAGTTGCCGTATTCCAGGTACTTGTAGCTGATGCCAGCGCCGTCGAGCAGTTTGCAGGTCTTTTTGGGGAACGGATTCATACCCATGCCGACCACCACCACGGCATTGGCGGCCACTGCCGCCAGCACTTCTTTGACGATGCCCTGCTGGTGGGTGCTCACCTTGTCGCGGATTGCGGGGTGGATGCTGGTCTCGGCAAGAACGGAACGCGCCATGGCAATATCCTGAAAATTGAAAACAGCCATTATGCGAGTCGGCCAAAGCGCCGTGGGTTGTTCATGACACAAGTCAAGCCCCGCAACCCTTCCCCGCCCTAAACTGATGCCCTGCATGAACACCCCACTGCCCCGGATCAGGACCCTCTCGCTGCTGCAGCCCATGAACTGGCTGGTCTGTGCCTGGCGCGACATGGCGCGTTGCGGCTGGATCAGCTTTGCCCATGGTCTGGTGCTGGCGCTGGCAGGCGCAGCCCTGCTTGCGGTTGCCCATCACCGCTTCTGGCTGCTGGCAGGTGTCCTGTCGGGGTTTTTGCTGGTGGCACCTGTTTTGGCCACCAGCCTGTATGCGCTGAGCCGTGCGCTGGAGCAAGGCGAAAAAGCCGACTACCGCGTCGTACTCAAAACCTGGCTGAACTGGCAGGACAACCACCGCAACAAATTTGGCAACGACTATTGGTGTCTGGTGCAATTTGGGGCCCTGCTGGCGCTGGCCGGCACCGGCTGGGTGCTGACTTCTGCTGCGCTCATCACGCTGCTGGCACCGGTGCCCATCACCACGCCGATTGAGTTCCTGCGCCATGTGGTTCTGGCGCAGCACGGCGTGTTGTTTGAACTCTGGCTGGCCCTAGGCGGCGTGATGGCTGCACCTATTTTTGCCTCGACTGCCGTCACCATACCGCTGCTGCTGGACCGCCGGGTCACCCTGATGCAGGCCGTGTTCACCAGCTGGCAGGCGGTACTGGCCAACCCGCTGCCCATGGCCCTGTGGGCTGCGGTCATCATGGGGTTCACACTGCTGGGTCTGGGTTCGCTGCTGCTCGGTCTGATTGCGGTTATTCCGATGTTGGGCCACGCCAGCTGGCATGCCTACCGCGACCTGGTGGATGTATCCGGTCTGCCCGAACGTGAATGGGCCAAACCGGTCATGGGTGACCCGCCCGTTCAAGGCGGGCACTGATGTTCGGCTACACCGAAGAACAGATTGCCACCTTTGGCCTCACATTTGGCGTGGGCGGCTTCATGCTGTACATGCTGTTCATCATCGGCCAGTTGGCATGGGAGTCCAAAGCGGGCCGGTTTGGCACTTTTGTGATCTTTCTGGGGCTGGCCTTTGGCATGACCGGGTTCGTCGCCAAGTACCTGATTCAGTGGTTCATTGGCATCAAGTAGCGGCGAGCAGCCGAGTCAGCCCAGTCGCGCCAGCTCGGTGCGCCCCGCCAGGTCTTTGTACTTGGGATTGATGGCGCGCTACGCCGCCAACACGCGGTTCTTGCCAGCGCGCTTGGCGAGGTACATGCCCTGATCAGCACGCTTGATTGCGTCGGCACCCGTCTCATTGGCGTCAAGCTGTGCCACGCCAGCGCTGAAGGTGATGAGCACCCTTTCAGCGCCATTCAAAAAGAAGCGTTTGGTCAGCTCGCGCTGCAGACGCGTCATGGCTTCAACGCCATTGCTCAGTGCCGTGTCGGGCATCAGCACCACAAACTCTTCACCGCCATAGCGGGCCAGAGTGTCCTGGGGGCGCATTACCTCCCGCGCTACCGTGGCCAGATGCTGCAGCGCTTCATCGCCGCCGGTATGGCCAAGCTTGTCATTGAGCTGTTTGAAGTTGTCAATGTCGAGCAAGGCCACGCTCAGCGGCGTGTCCTTGCGCCGCACGGCGGACACCTCGCGGTTTAGTGCTTCATCCAGGCCCTTGCGGTTAAGCACGCCGGTAAGCGGGTCATGACGCGCCTGTACGCTCACGCGGTCCAGCTCGGCATGCAGTTTGGCAATCTGTGCTTCGGTGGCCTGCGCTTTCTCGCGCATGCCACGCAGCTCGTCGCGCACACTCAGACTGTCTTGCGCCATGCCTTTGGTGGCCCTCACCACGTCCTTGAGCACGGGCGAAATTTCGGCAATCGATTTGGCCTGCTCGATCAGGCGAGCGCTCTCTTCCATCTTGCCGTGAAAACCACTGGTGGACTCCGACATTTGCGACAACCGGTCGATAAAAGTCGCCAGCATCGCGCGCATCTCTTCCTGCGCTTCCAGTGCGCGGCCTTTGGCCTCGGTCTGCTTGAAGATCACGTCCTTCAGACGGCGCTCCACATCATCCAGACGGCGCAGCGTCAGCGGTGGCGTGGCCGCGCTCATCAGTGCGTCGATCTGGCCTTTAAGCCAGCGGTCATCCACGCTCAGCTCGCCAATGTTCTCAATGATGAGCTGAAGCAGGTGCAGCAGCGTGGCCTTGATCTCGGCCTGGTCCTCAGCCGCAAACGACATTCGATGCCCAAAATTGGCCAGCATGGACTTTACCGTGGGGATGTCTGCCGCAGGTTGGCGAATGGCCTTGAGCACCTCCCGGGTCTGCTCGGTAAAGCGCACATCATCCTCACCCAAAGCAGGCTCGACGTACTCGATCAGGCGTGCAATCTGCTCCAGAAAATCCTGGGTAAGTTCGGGAGTGCCCCGGCCTGCAGGCGGGCCGGCCGGGGCAGGGGTTTCTGCGGCAAGCAACGCACCAAAGTTGGTTGTGGGCCCGCCCGTGGGTGTGGTAGTCGGCGTGAAAGAGCCATAGGCCACCAGCGCATTCTTGACGCCCTCCCAATTGAGTTGGCCAATGGCATATTCAAGAAGGCCTTTTTGCTTCTGCTGGCCCGGGGTCTTGGTCGGCAGTGCTGCCGAAATGTCGCGGAGCACATCGGCCGGGAACGGCATCAGGCTTTTGGTGCCCGCCACCTCGTGGTAGGCCGATTGGTAGACCTCAGGGGTAGGGGTCTGCTTGCGCGAGGTCAGCAGCCGGAGTGCGTCGCGTGCAATCTCGTGGGGGGTGCGCTCAGCCATCGTGGCGCTCCTGGCAAAAACACTGTGACATCCTTTGCAGCCTCCTTCAATCCTGACATTGTGCACGTGCAAGTCGGCCCGCGGCACAAACATGCACTCTATATGCGGGAGAGGGGCTTTGTGTACCTCTGGCAGTCCCTGAATGCCCTTAAGCCATGACCAGGCGCAGGTGGGTAATTTCAGACGGCACACCAAAGCGCTTGGGCGGACCCCAATAGCCGGTGCCACTGTTGGTATAGACCCAGAGATCCTTGAGCTTGTTGAGCCCCGCTGTAAAGGGTTGCTGGAATTTCACAAAATGGTTCCACGGCCAAAACTGCCCGCCGTGCGTATGGCCCGAGAGCTGCAGGTGGAACCCCGCATCCTGTGCCGCAGAGGCGCTGCGTGGCTGGTGGGCGAGCAGCATGCGCATCTGCGCCGAGGCGGGTGCCCCGGCCATGGCCGCGGCGGGGTCACTGCGGTGCGTCTGGTCAAAGTGGTGCGCACCGAAGTCGGCCACACCGGCTACCACCATGGGCGCAGTGCCGATGCGGGCAGCCTCACCAGCGGGCGTATGGCCACTGTCATGGTGCAACACCACGTGCTCGTTCATCAGCACCTTGACGCCCAGCCGGCGCAGCTCCGTGATCCAGTCGTGCGCGCCGGAGTAGTACTCGTGGTTGCCGGTGACAAAGAAGGTGCCGTGTTTAGAGCTCAGCGCCGAGAGCGGTGCCACATGCTGGTGCAGGTCTGCCACCCGGCCATCCACCAGGTCGCCGGTGATGGCGACCATGTCGGCACCCAGTGCGTTGACCCGTGCGACGATGCGTGCCAGATAGCCATGGCGTATCGTAGGCCCCACGTGAATGTCGGAAATCTGCGCCACCGTGAACCCGTGCAGCGCGGCAGGCAGGCCGGTGATGGGCACATCCACCCGCACCACACGCGCCGTGCGACGGGCATTCCAGAAGCCCCATACCGTGGCAACGATGCCCAGCACGGGCACGGCAACGGCGCTCCAAATCTGCAAGGCATCCAGAATCTGCCAGTGCAGACCCGCCAGGCTCACAACCCAGGTGGCGCCCCACACCGCCACCAGCAAGGTATCGCGCAACAGCGTGAGCACAAACAGGCTGGAGAACAGGCCCATGCACAGCAACCCCAGCCAGGTGAGCACGACCGTGGCTGGGCCCCGGGACAACCGTCGTGCCACAAAGCCCAATGGCATCAAAAGGGCTGACGCGACCAGCAGTGCCCAGAACAAAGCCCCGCTTGGGGGAAAGGCGGCCCAGGTCGACAACGCAGGCGCAATGCGCCAGCCCACCCAGGCGTGAAACAGAATTGAAATCAGGGACAAGGGCACCAGCGGCATGCACTGCAATCAAAGACAAACAGGCGGTGTAGGTGGTGGCGCAACTTCTGCATTCAAGAGCGCTCTTTGGCGGGCACAGGCCGACGCGGCACTCAGCTCCGCAGCTGTCCGCCGCTTCACTCCACCTCATGCACCCGCAAAAAACTAGCAAACCGTGGCTTGCCAGAAGGCGTGACGTCACGATACGAGTACGTTACCGTGCTTCCGATGGCAGGCGGGCTATGGCGTTGGGAGTCGGAGAAACCCGTGCCCAGTTTGAAGCGCTGGCCGCTCGCGGTTTTTACATCCAGCGCGCCAAGCATGCCTTCAAACTTGCCTTTGCCTGGAACATGGCCCACCACCACGGCTTCAGCGTCCTGCACCGGTTTGAGCTTGAGCAGCACATCGCTGCGGCCACCTGCCACCGGGGCACTGGCCAGGTGCAGCATCAGGCCTTCGCCACCTGCTGCGGTGACGGATTTCAGCCGGGCCTGTAGAGCCGCCGCATTGGCAAGCTCAAACTGTTCCACCGCCTGCAGCTGTGAAAAACCGGTGGACTTCACCAGCCCCTGCAACTGCGCCGCCCGCTGGCTGAAGCTGCCATCGGCCTTGGGCAACTCAAACACCATGTACTTGAGCTGCTGCCATTCGGCATCTACTGGCTGGGTGCGGCGCACCGTGCCCGATAGCGCGTCAAACTGGCCCCGGCCCAACCATAGCTCGCCATCCAGCGCGGTGGCGGGCAGTTTGGCGACAAACCACGCGGGCGCCACAATGGTGCGGCCACTGCGAAAACGCAGCGTGCTGCCGTCCCACAGCGCGCGCACACCGTCGAGCTTTTCACTCACCAGATAGCCAACCGGGTTCAGGCCGCGCGGCGCGTTGTGCGCCAGCAGCACGCCGGGGCTGGTTTTGGCCAGCACATGGGTAATGGGGCTGAGTGCGCCCAACAGGGCGAGCAGGTGGCGGCCAAAGGCACGGCGTTGCAGTGTCATGCGGGGTACTCTCAATTTAATAGCAAACTATTGAATAACTACGTGGTGGTGTTGCCATTTTCTCTCTGTATTCTGCACGAAAGCATCCTTGGGGCTCCATGGCAGCTGCAATACGCGGCATAAGCGCTACGCTATGGCCGGGCCGCAGTGCCCACTTCAAAATGCATCCATGAAACACCGCACGCTGCGCATGCAGCTCAACACCTTTTATTCCGGCCCGCAGGCCTGGTTCTTTCTGGCCGACGAGCGGGGCTACCTGCGCGACGAGGGCCTGGCCATTGACTTCACCGAAGGCGACACCGCCGCCAACACCATTCCCAAAATGGCAGCGGGGGGATTTGACGTGGGCTATGGCGACCTCAACGCGCTGATCGAGCACGCCGGCGCTGGCAAAGCAAATGCGCCACTGGCCGTGTTTGCCAGCTACAACGCATCGCCCTACACCATTGCCGTGCCCAGGGCGGGTGGCATCCTCACGCCATCGCAGCTGGCGGGCCAGCGGCTGGTGGCGCACCCCAATGACGCGGCGCTGAACCTGTTTGACGAGCTGTGCGCACGCACCGGGCTGGACCGCACCAGCGTGGGCATTGACATCTCGGCCGCGCCGCACAGCGAGCTGGTGCCCGCCGTGCTGGCAGGCCGGTGGGACGGCATCTTCGGCTTTGTGAACACGCTGATTGCCGCTTCGCTGGACGCCGGGCTGGCCGCGCCGCGCGAGCAGCTGCGCTTCCTGGAGTACCACGACCACGTGCCCGAGCTGTACGGCATGGCGCTGATGGTGACGCGCGAACTGGCCCGCGATGAACCTGCCACCGTTCAGGCGCTGCTGCGCGCGCTGAACCGCGGCCTGGTGGACACCGTGGCCCACCCCGAGGCTGCCATTGACGCGCTGGTCAAACGCAACCCGGCGATGAATCGCGCGTCCAACCTGCGGCGATTGCTGGGCACGCTGGAGCTGGAAATGGGCCGTGCAGAAGGTGCCGTGCTTGGCATTGGCGACCTGGATGACGCCCGCTTTGCGCGCGGCATTGACCTGATTGTGGACACCAAGAAGTTTGCAAATCGCCCCAAGCCGTCCGACCTGTTCAACCGGGCCTTCTTGCCGCCGCTGGCGGAGCGGGTGCGCAACCTGGCGCGGGTTTGAAGTAGCCCCTCAACCCTGCTGCCAGCCCTGCCATGCCGTCCAGACCGCCACACCTATCAGCAAGACGCCCACCCATTTTCCCAAGGTAACCTGCGCCTGCGCGTTGTCGCGCAGCCAGACCCGCGCGCGGGCCGCACTGAACGCCACCGTGCCGTACACCGCGACTTGCGTCAGGGCCGTGATGCTGCCCAGCACCAGTGACTGCGCCACCAGCGACCCGTATTCCACCCGCAGAAATTGCGGAAACACCGCCAGCATGAACACATAGGCCTTGGGGTTGAGCAGGCAAGTGAGGACGGCGCGGCCAAAGGTGGCGGGCAGCGTGCGAGGTGCGCCGGTGCGCACCTCGGCCAACGCGCTGGCACCACGTAGCAGCGACACGCCCATCCACGCCACATACAGCGCCCCCGCCAGCAACAGGGCATTGAACAGGCCCGGTGCCGACAGCAACACCAGCGCCACCCCGGTGGCACCCATCAGCAGGTGAATCACCCCGCCCAGCACGAGGCCCGCCACAGCCGCCATGCCGCCGCGCCGGCCATCCACCAGCGCACTGGCCATAACAAACGCCATGTCCATGCCCGGCAGCACGATGATGCCGGCCACCATCACAAAGTAAAGCCACAGATGGCCGGTTTGGGCCAGCTCAAACATGGGCGGGCCCTGGGGTGACACGTTGGCGTGATGACATGGTGATGGTTCCTTTGTGAATGAAGTGCGCCTATGATGGCGCACATAACCTGACACCTGATGTCATGTATTCACCCCGCCCTGCAAAAATCTGCCACCAACACCCGCCATGAAAGCCAGCCGCCTGTTGTCCATCCTGATGTTGCTGCAGGCGCGCGGCCGCATGACGGCGGCGGGTTTGGCGCAGGCCATGGAGGTGTCCGAGCGCACCATCCTGCGCGACATTGACCAGCTTTCCGCCGCCGGTGTGCCGCTGTGGGGCGAGCGCGGCAGATTGGGCGGCTTTCAGTTGCAGCCTGGCTGGAGCACGCGCCTGACGGGCATGACCGAGCCCGAGGCCAACGCCCTGCTGCTGGCGGGGCTGCCGGGCCCGGCTACCGAGCTGGGGCTGGGCGCGGCGGCGGCATCGGCGCGCCTGAAGCTGGTGGCCAGCCTGCCCGCCGAATGGCGCGAGCAGGCCGAGCAGGTGGGTGCGCGCCTGCACATCGACCCGGTGGACTGGTACCGCGCGCCCGACACGCCGCGCCACCTGCGTGAGGTGGCCCATGCCGTGTGGAACAACCGGCGCATCAAAGTCGATTACGAGAGCTGGCAAGGCACCGCCCGGCGCGAGCTGGAGCCGTTGGGCCTGGTGCTCAAGGCCGGGGCCTGGTACATGGCGGCGCGCACAGTGGGGCAAGATGCGGTGCGCACTTATCGGCTGGCCAAGCTGCTGGATTTGCAACCCGGCAGCAAGGGCTTCAGGCGGCCCCGCGCGTTTGACCTGGGTGCCTTCTGGCAGGCATCGTCTGCCCGGTTTGAAGCGCAGTTGCGCCCCTTGCAGGCCCATGTGCGCGTGTCGCGGCGCGGCCTGAACTGGCTGGACAACGCGCGGCTTGACTACGTACCTGTGCCCGGCGCGTCAACCGGTGCCCCGAGCCAGTCGGGCTGGCAAGAAGTGCTGCTGCCCATCGAATCGATAGAACACGGCACGCGCCAAGTGCTGGGCTTTGGCGCAGAAATGGAAGTGCTTTTGCCGCCCGCGCTTCGCGCCGAGGTGAGGCGGTTAGCCACCGCGCTGGTGGCCCTGCACGTCAGGGCATAAGGATGGTCGGCTTAAAGCTTCACGCCCGCACCCTTGACCACCGGCCCCAGCACCGACACCTGATCCTTCACAAAGGTCAGGAAACCTGCCGTGCTGATGGGCACCGCAGAAATGCCCAGGTCCAGCATGCGCTTCTTGATGTCGGGCATGGCCAGCACCTCATTGCAGGCGACATGCAGCTTGTCCACAATGTCAGCGGGCAACTTGGCCGGGCCGACCAGACCAAAGAAGTTTTCCAGCACCAGACGGCGGTAGCCGAATTCGGTCACGCTGGGCACATCGGGCAGCAGGGGCGAGCGGCCGTTTGACGTCACCGCCATCGGCAGCAATTGCCCGCTCTTGAAAAACGGCAGGTACGAGGTGATCACGTCAATGCCGATGGGGATCACGCCGCTGATCAGGTCCGTCGTCATGGGTGCGCCACCACGGTAGGGCACGTGCACCAGATTGACGCCCATGGTTTTCTTCATCAGCTCGCCGTGAATGTGGCCGATGGAGCCGGGACCGCCCGAGCCAAAATCCAGCCGACCCTGCTTGCGCGCATAGGCTTCCAGATCCGGCAGCGTCTTCATCGGTGCAGCCGGGTTGGCCATGATGACCAGCGGTGCCGAGCCCAGGTAAGCCACGTGCGTGAAAGCCTCTACCGGGTCATAGGGCAGCTTGTCCATGGTGAACGGGCCCAGCGCAATCGGCGTGGTGTTGGACAGCATCAGGGTGTAGCCGTCTGCAGCGGACGTGGCGACCGTCGCACCGCCAATGGTGCCGCCCGCGCCGGGCTTGTTGTCTACCACCACGCTCTGGCCGAGCTTTTTGCCGAGCTGCTCTGCCATGATGCGGGCCAGCACGTCGCTGGAGCCGCCGGGCGGAAACGTCACGACGATCTTGACGGGTTTGTCGGGCCAGGCGGCCATGGCGGGCAGGCTGAGGGCGGCCAAGCCCGCACCCAGGGTTTTGAGGGCGCGGCGGCGGGTGGAATGTGTGTTCATGGGCACCCACTATAGGCAGGCACCGCTGGCATGACAATCGCTTCATACTTATCCACCGCATAACAAACCCCGCCTAAAACCCTGCGCAAAAGACCTGTCCGGCCAGCCGTGGCCCCAGCTTTGTGCACGATCAAAGAAAATGTTGTCCCGTTAAATCCGGTTAAATTGTCGTTATGAGCCGCGCCGAAAACCCGTTTGACACCTACCTGCTGCGTGTATTTGCCACGCTGATGACCGAGCGCAGCGTCTCGCGCGCGGCCTCACGCCTCAACCAGTCGCAGCCGGCCGTGAGCGCGGCGCTGAAACGCCTGCGCGACATCTTTGGCGACCCGCTGCTTATCAAGGACAAGCAGCGCATGGTGCCGACCGAACGCGCCTTGCAGATTGAAGCTTCGGTGCGTGTGGTGCTGACCGAAATCGACGGCCTGCTGGCCCCCAGCGACAGCTTTGACGCTGCCACCACACGGCTCACCTTCCGCATCGGTACGCCCGACTTTCTGGCCCCCACGCTGATGGCCAGCACCGTGTCTTACCTGCGTCTGAGCGCGCCCAACGCCCGCTTGCTGGTGCAGCCACTGGGGCCTGACTTTGACTACGAGCGTGCGCTGGCTGAGGGCGAGCTGGACGTGGTGATTGGCAACTGGCCGCACCCACCCGAGCACCTGCGCATGGGCATTTTGCTGGAAGACGAGGTGGTGTGCCTGGTGGGGCGGGACCACCCGCTGGCCGGCGGCACGATGACGGTGGCGCAGTACCTGTCTGGCGCGCATGTGGTGCCGCTGGCGTATTCCGCCATGCAGCGCGGCCTGGTGGAAAGCCATCTGGCGCAACTGCGGCTGGCGCGGGAACCCACGGTGACCGTGCCTTACTTTGGCATGGCGCCCGCCCTGCTGCCCGGCACTGATTTGATCTTTACCACCAGCCGCCACTTTGCCAGCTACTACGCCAGCCAGTTGCCGCTGGCCGTGGTGAAGTCGCCCATTGCCTTCCCCACCATGCGCTTCTACCAGCTGTGGCACAACCGCGCGCACCAGTCGCAAAGCCATATGTGGCTGCGCTCGCTGCTGTCAGCCGTGGCACGCACGGCCGACGCCACGCTGTCGCTGCGCGTGCCTGCACGGGATGCAAGGCACAGCGCAGCCAAAGGCACTACGTCATAAGGTCTTGCCCCCGAGCCACATTGATCGCCAGAATCTTGCGCACCAGTTGACGCCTGAAGGCACCGGGGTCTTCTTTTTGCGAATCGTCCTGCGCCTTGAGTTCCCGCACCAGCGGATGGTCTGCCGTGGTGGCGCTGGCACTGAAGCCCGGCGCGTAGATGCGCTCGGCACCGTGCACCAGGCCCAGACCGGGCCCCAGATAGTCCGCAAGACCCGTCGCCATGGGCCGCGAGAAGCAGGCCACATGCGCCAGACCGCTGACGGCCTCGGCCAGACCCCGCGGGTCAACCCCGTAGTAACGGGAATTGGGCCGGCTCACCAGCGCTATCACCGGCAGCGTGCGCTGGGGTGAGCGCACATGATCGCAAAAGGCATCGCGATGGGGCTCTTCAAACACCTCGCGCGGCGTGCCCAGCACGGCCAGCCCGGCGTCTTCCAGCGCCAGCCGTTCGACCCAGTCGCCCAGCAGGCGGGGCGGGGCCACCACCAGGGGGGCATTGGGCACGCGCGTGCAGGAGGTTTGCAGGTCCACCACATCGGTGTCGCCCGCGTCCATCACGCGCGCCTGCGTCATCCAGGTGCGGGGGCCATTGCGCTCGTTGTTGGCCACGGACAGCGTCCACACGGCGCCATCGCCGCTGGTAGACACCATCAGCGCCTGGCCCGCCACGGAGCGCTCCAAGTGGCTGCGCTCCATGTCCTGGGGCGACGGCATGAGCTTGGGCCACTTGGCACCCACCCATTCCCACACCAGCCCCTGCGCACGGCGGCGGTTGGCTGGGGAACGCACCGCGCTGCGCAGCGACGACCGCACGACGACCTGTGCCGCAGCACCGTCCATGGCCGGTGTGGCACTGCCTGATCTTTGTAAATTGAGCATTTGATCCCTGTTGTTTTGTGTTGTTGGTATGCCGCTGGATGAACGCAAGTTTCAGGCCGGTGACTGGGGCCGAAGGGCGGTTCACTTGAAATTACTATGCTTTTTATAGCGGCTAAAGCATTTTCTACGGGGGCTAGAGGCAGATTTGACCTCCAAATCCAAGCTGCGCTGTACAGATTACGACGCCCCAGCTGCCCCGAACGCCGCGTCTAGCTGTTCAAGCGCCGCCAGGCCTTTGGCAACATTGCCCCGGCTTGCGCGCAAGGTGAAGCGGGTCTGCGCGTCTTGCTGGGCTAGCGCCACGGTCGCCAGCTCTTCCATTAACTTGTTGGCGCTCACACCACGGGTACGCGCCAGCTCTTTCAACCGGGCATGTTTGGCATCGGGCAGGCGAATGGTCAATACAGACATTACGGATTCTCCTTCATCCATTGGGCAGGCGTGATGACCCGCACGTGAGGAAAGCGCAACTCTGCGCTTGCAAAATCACGCAGGTTCCAATTGGACAATGTAGCAAACCCATCTCCTTTGTCATAGCGAAGCCAGAAACTTTTTCACCGCGCCTGCCATCGCGTGCTTCGGACTTGCCTGCACTTTCATCAGCAACGGGTGGCCGGCCTCGGGCAAATCAAACCGGCGACATAAGTCGGCCTGAATGCGGGCCAGCAATGCGGCAGCCACTTCGGCGTCGGCCAGCGCCCGGTGCGCACGCCCTGCGCTGGGCAGGCAGTGGTGCACTGCCATCGCACCCAGTGAGTGGCTGCGCACCTCTGGGTAGAGCCTGCGTGACAGCAGCACCGTGCAGGCAAAGGGCTGCGGCGCGTTCAGGCCCACGCGCGCCAGCTCGGCCTGCCAGTAGCGCCGGTCAAACGATGCGTTGTGCGCCACCATGGGCACGTCGCCTACAAATGCACTGGCGGCGGCCATCACTTCGGCAGCGGGCGGCGCGGCGGCCACCATGGCGTTGCTGATGCCGGTGAACGACTCGATGAAGGACGAAATGCGCACCCCCGCGTTCATCAAGCTCTGAAAGCGCCCCACCACCTGGCCGCCTTCCAGCATCACGATGGCGACCTCGGTCGCGCGGTCACCCAAGGTGGGTGAGAGGCCGGTGGTTTCGAAGTCGATGACAGCAATGCGGGTCATGGGGGAATATCCGGGGCTCAACCCGGTTTCAATGGAGTCATGCGACAAACCCGCTGAATGGGCTGTACAGCATCCGGCCCCCGCATTTGTCGCCGTAAAAGTTCCACTGCGGCCAGCCAGTTGACCACCGGCTGAGCCAGCCAAAACTGCAAGTCACCCGACGCGTTGCAGCGCGCTGGGTGCAGCGGTGTTTTCTGTAAGACGGGTTGTAGGCTCATCCGCCTATTGTCCGACAGCCTCTGGTTTTAAATACCACCGAGCTGGGACATCTTGGACAGGACGCGAATCACGTTTCACATCGCGCTCTTCGCTGCCCAGGCTACGGCCAATTCGAGAAATGCATCGCGACAGGCCGCAAACCTTTTGTGGATGCGCCGCATTCTAAATTGCCAAAGGCAAGATATCCGTAAGTTGCCCAGGCTTTGTCGTCTTTGCTAAGGGCGGGCACCACGTCACCGGTCATGATGGCGCGGATTGCATTCCGGCAAAGGCCCATTCCCAGCCGAGCGCACCAGTTTGTCGATGGACAACTCCACCTGAAACCAGAGGCAGACGTAGTTCTCATAACGGTAGTTCCAGACCACGCCACGGCCGCGCCCCAGCGTGTAGACCTCTGAGGGGCGGCCCAACAGCTGCCGCACATCGTCCTGCGCCATGCCAACGCTGATGCGCTGAAAGTTCGTCTCGGTCAGCACCTGTTCGGCCCGGCTCGCCCGGCCCGCAGCGTCGAAGTCTATGAACCAGGTATGCTTGCCATAAGGGCCGGTGGGGAATTCAAGGCGGGTATCGGTGCCTATGCGACGTTCCGAGGCTGGCTTGCCCATGTGGGCCACCACCGCCTCACGGGTCATGCCGGCCAGCGCATCGGGCGGCGCGTAGCTGCTGCATGCGGGCAAAAGGCACAAGCCCAGCAACAGAAGGGTTGAAGGCAAATGGGTTGGCTGCATGTCAGGCTCTCCAGTTTTGGGCACGCACCAGTCTACCGCTGGCTACCGCTGGCTACCGTTTACGCAGGCCCAGCACCATCACGGTGCCCACCACCAGCAGCGCGCCAGCGACCTGGATCGCGGCAATCGACTGGCCCAGAATCAACCAGGCCAGCACCAACGCAAACACCGGCTCCACATTCATGATGGCCGAGTTGCCCGCCACGCCCAGCTTGGGCAGCACGGTGAACATGATGGTGAAGGCCGTGCCATACAGAAAGGTCAGTGCGGCCAGCCCCCACCAGCCGGGTGCCGCCTGCGGCATATGAAAGCCACCTTGTGCCGTCACCACAGCCAGTGCAATCAGGCCCGTAAAAATCATGGTGCTGGCCGTGCGCAGGCGGCCATCCAGGTCACCCGCTTCATGTTGCGTCAGGATCATGGCCAGGCCGAATGTAGCGCCCGCTGCCAGCGCAAACGCCACGCCCGCACCAATGCGACCCCACTGGTCAGCCGCCCCTAACCCGGACGCCGCACCAAACACATCCAGCGCCATGGCCAGGCCCACGATCAGCACCGGCATGGCCAGCAGCGCGGCGCGCTCGGGCTTGCGTTGGTACAGCACGCGATCCCACAAAGCCGTCCATAACGGGTAGGTGTTGAACGCCAGCAAGGCCAGGGCCACGGGTAGCCGCGCAACAGCCGAATAAAGGCACAGGCTTTGCACGCCGATCAGCAGGCCGATGGCGGGCAGATACCGCTTGTGCCGGGCTTGGAGCGCCAAAGGCGCATGTTGTATGAACAGCAGGATGCTGAGCACGCTGGCTGTGACGCCGCTGCGAAACGCCACTGCCGTGGCTACATCCACGCCGTTGTTGAAGGCCAGGCGTGCCGCCACATGGTTGGCCCCCATCATGAGGGCAACGAGCAGCAGGGTGGCGAAAGCGGTGCCGCTGAGGGCGCGTGTTGGCGCGCTCATAAACTGCCCAAATGGGTTTGCGCGGCGCGGCCCAGCGTCTCGTCAAAGGTTGCAAGTGGCACCTTGAGTTCGGCTGCCAGCCACAGGTAGGCGGCGTCGTAAGTGGACAGGTTGTAGCGCTGGGCGAGAGCCAATACCTCCGCTGGTTTGACTGGGCTGAGTTCAACCGACATGGACAGATAGGCCTCCATGCCAAGGCTGGCAATGTCGGTAAAACCCTGTTTGTGTTTTTTCAGCGCGACGCTGGCAATTTCCAGAGGTAGCAGATGAGGCCCCTTGAGGTCACGCCCGTCCATTTTTGCGTGGGCCTGACTCATCGACGGTTCCCGAAACACGAACCCGGCGACAACGCTGCAATCCACCACGACCGGGGGGCGTGCAAGGTACTGGGCGGGTGGCTCGGCGACGTAGAGCACCCGTGGGTCTGAACTCATCGTGCGTCGCGCTCGGCGCGGATGATGTCAACGCCCAGCGGTTGGCCGGGCACTGGCTCGGGAAACCGGGCGTTGAGTTCGGCGGCGATCTGCTCAACGGTTTTCCACCCTTGTCTGAAAACGGGGTGACCAGAGCGGTCAAAACCGACGACTTTGCCGCGCACTGTACCGGGCAGAAAGTCAACCGGGGACGTTTTGTCGGCTTGCGCGCCGTCACCGGGCTCACACACCGCCGCCTCAATGATGGCCATCAGCTCCCCTTGCAGTGACCGGTGGTTACGCGCAGCGCGCTGGCGCAGGCTTTCGGCCCATTGCTCGGGCACATCTTTGATTGACAGGTTTGACATGATGGCTCCAAATTGGATTCAATATCCATTCTGGAGTCATTATGGATTGACGTCAAGCCGTAAAAAGCGGGTCGGCCGACGTTGCTGGATACAACCCCCGCACCCGCGCATGCAACCGGCTCAAGCCCAGCAGCGTGTCAATAGTGGGTGTGGCCACCCCGGTCAGCGCGCCAAGCTCTTTTACCACGGTCACCAACGCATCCAGCTCCACGGGTTTGCCGGCTTCCACGTCCTGCAACATCGAGGTTTTGAAGGGCCCCAACTTCAGGGTCACGGCGTGGCGGTCTGCGGGTGACTGGTCAATCGGCACGCCTATGTGCGCGCCGATGTCCTTGGCTTCCTGCATGGCGCTGGACACAAAGTTGCGCACCAGGTCATCGCTGAGGATCAGGTCGGTGGTGGCACCGGTG
>JANOAP010000603.1:0-1983 GCA_031411175.1 Rhodoferax sp.
GCCCATGCGGTCCAGCGCGCCTGGACCGAAATTTTCGACCATCACGTCGGACTCCTTGATCATCTTTTCAAGGATGGCCTTGCCTTCGGGCTTCTTGGTGTCCAGTGTCAGTGAGCGCTTGTTGCTGTTGAGCATGGTGAAGTAAAGCGCGTCGGCATTGGGGATGTCACGGAGCTGGCTGCGCGTCACATCGCCAGAGCCAGGCCGCTCGACCTTGATCACATCGGCGCCAAACCAGGCCAGCAACTGGGTACAGGCCGGGCCGGCTTGCACATGGGTGAAGTCGATGATCTTGATTCCGCTAAGGGGCTTGTCTGACATTTTCATTTCTCCTGGTAATTTGCTCTTGCTAACGTGTTGACTGACTTACTTCTTTTGTGCCGCCGTTTGCGGGTTCAGCATGGTGATGCGACCACTCTCCGTACCCGCTGTTTCGTCGATCACGGCATTGATCAGGGTCGGCTTGCCCGAGGCAAGGGCTTCATTCAAGGCCTTGCTCAGTTCGGCCGGGGTTGTCGCGTTTACGCCAACGCCACCAAAGGCTTCCATCATTTTGTCGTAACGCGCATTTTTGACGAACACCGTAGGCGCAACATCCGTACCGCCAGACTGGTTAACGTCAGTACCGCGGTACACACCGTTATTGTTGAAGACGATCACGCAGATGGGCAGGTTGTAGCGGCAGATGGTTTCCACTTCCATGCCGCTGAAGCCAAACGCACTGTCACCTTCGATAGCGATCACCGGTTTGCCGGTGACCACCGCCGCAGCGACTGCATAGCCCATGCCAATGCCCATGATGCCCCAAGTGCCCACGTCCAGACGCTTACGCGGCAGGTACATATCGACAATGCTGCGGGTGAAGTCCAGTGTGTTGGCCCCTTCGTTGACCAGCATGGCTTCCGGGTTGGCTTTGATGATTTCGCGGATGGCACCCAGCGCGCTGTGGAAGTTCATCACCGGCGGGTTTTTGGCCAGTGTTTCTGCCATCTTGGCCACGTTTTTGTCCCGGCGCTCATACACACCCGTGGTCCAGTCCGCAGGCGGCTTGGCCCAGTTCGATCCCATGCCCGCCAGCAATGCCGATACGCACGAGCCGATGTCGCCAATGAGCGGTGCGGCGATGGCCACGTTGCTGTCGATCTCGGTGGGTGCAATGTCGATCTGGATGAACTGGCGATCAATTGCCTTGTCGCCACCCCAGGTTTTGCCCTTGCCGTGCGACAGCAGCCAGTTCAGACGGGCACCGACCAGCATCACCACATCAGCCTCGGCCAGCACATGCGAGCGGGCGGCGGAGGCTGACTGGGGGTGGTTATCGGGCAACAAACCCTTGGCCATCGACATCGGCAGATAAGGGATGCCGGACTTCTCGACCAATGCACGAATGTCGGCATCGGCTTGGGCATAGGCTGCGCCTTTGCCCAGCAAAATCAACGGGCGCTTGGCACCCTTGAGCAAAGCCAACGCGCGCTGAACAGAATCAGGTGCCGGAATCTGGCGCGGTGCGGCATCAACCACCTCGATCAACGAGCGCTTGCCGGCCGCGGCGTCCATGGTCTGCGCAAACAGCTTGGCAGGCAAATCCAGATAAACGCCACCGGGGCGACCCGACACGGCTGAGCGGATCGCGCGTGCAATGCCCACACCGATGTCTTCAGCATGCAGCACGCGAAACGCCGCCTTGCATAGAGGCTTGGCAATCGCGAGCTGGTCCATTTCCTCGTAGTCGCCTTGCTGCAAATCGACAATCTCGCGCTCGCTGGAGCCGCTGATCAGGATCATCGGGAAGCAGTTGGTGGTGGCGTTGGCCAATGCCGTCAACCCATTTAAGAAGCCAGGCGCAGACACGGTAAGGCAAATGCCCGGCTTCTGGGTCAAAAAGCCCGCTGCCGCAGCGGCATTGCCTGCATGCTGTTCGTGACGGAACGAAATGACACGCATGCCCTCGGCCTGGGCCATGCGCGTGAGGTCCGTGATGGG
>JANOAP010000604.1:0-4239 GCA_031411175.1 Rhodoferax sp.
AATCCAATGCCGCCCTGATGGAGTGCCATAGCGCCCAGGCGGCCTACATCGCAGAAACCAGACGTGCCCTGTCAGAGCGGCAAGCCCAGGGCCAGCTCAAACGCCAGCAGGCCACGCAAGAACAAACCAAGGCCACCCAGCGGGAAAAGCTCACCACGCTGACCGCGCCGGTATCAGGCACCGTGCAGCAACTGGCCATTCACTCGGTAGGTGGGGTGGTCACCGACGCCCAGGCCCTGATGGTGATTGTTCCGGACATGGGGAAAGAAGAAGCCAGCGTCACAGCCGAGGTGACGATGGAGAACAAGGACATTGGCTACATCGCAGAAGGACAAAGCGCCCAGATCAAGCTGGAGACGTTTCCGTACACGCAGTACGGCACCATTGCTGCCACGGTCAAGCGGGTGACGGCGGATGCGGTGACGGACGAGAAGCGCGGGGCGATCTTCCCGGCCACGCTGGCATTGAATGCCACCCGCATCAACATCGATGGCAAGTGGATCAGGCTGCAGCCGGGGATGAACGTGACGGCGGAGATCAAGACCGGGCAGAGAAGGGTGATTGAGTATTTGCTGAGTCCGGTGCAGCGAGTGGGGAGTGAGAGTTTGAGGGAGCGGTGACGAAATGTGTAAGGGCAGGTGTAAAGGCAGCAGAGTGTGAAAACAGTATTTGAAGTACGAACCTAGACCAGAGGGAACACCCATGAATCGAAGAATTGAAATTGAAGTTTTGCCGGGCATTACGCAGACCCATACCTACAACGTTCGCTGCGAAAGCTGGTGTGTCCTAGCCAGCAGGCGGAAATCTCATGGCCCATTGAAGCGCCAAAGTAGTAAAAGTGCCCAAGCCCGTTCTGCGCAGCTTGCAGGCCGAAAAGGGCTGGAGAGGCGCATGGATAGGGCTTCTGTATGAAAAAAAGTTTAACCTATGCAATGCTCTTATTCGTTTATCTGTCAAGTCCAGCACGGGCGCAGCCGGCCAAGGCGCTGACCCCAAAACAGATTGCGATTGAGCGAAAAGCCGGATTCAAAGGTGAATATTTTTTGACGCGCAGCGAAGACCCAATTTGCGTACCGTTCACCAAAAATCTCAACCAATTCCGCAAGCTGGATTTTGATGAATGTGCACCTCGCTTGTCAGAGAAATTTCCTGAGTTCTCTCGGCCCCAATGGCGAGAGGTTCCGATGGATTTGGAAATTGCGGAGAAAGCGTTTCGGGATCTCTCGGTGGAATATGAAAAGAGCAAAGTTGAAATGGATCAAAAGTGGCAACACTGGCTGAGTGAAACCGCAGAACTGCGCATCGCTGGCAAAGTGAAGATGTGGCTTACGGAAGTGGACATCAACCACGATGGCATTCTTGACCCCATTGCCCGTGTGCAGTACGCACATCCTGCCAGCAGCCTGCCCGTGAAGCAACGTGGTTGTGTGTACAGCCACAGTGGCCTGCGTTATCTATCGCCAAGACCTATCCCCTTTTTCGGTCCGAAGAATCATTTCTATTTTGGTAGAGATGCCGACATCATTTACTCGAGCAAGACCGAGCAGTCCTACAGCGTGGAATGGTCCGAGGGACAGGTTGGCCCCATCTTGGATGGACAAGACATTGGCGCTACCCGTGGAGTGCTGATCGAGTTAGCCCGCGAAGCGCGAGAGTCACCGGGGCCAGTTTGTTACATCAATTGGGTACCAACTGGCCAATACCGTCCACTGCAACGCAAAACCACAGTATCAAAACCAAGCAACTAGGGAAAAACACTATGACCAATCCAACCATCACGCTCGCATTCAGTGCCACCTTGGACGATGCCACTTACAACGCCAATCGCTACCGGATCATTCTGCCCTTGGAAGAAAAAGGCGGCACGCCGTCCTTGAGCGTGTACGTCGATTCAGTGGGCATTGCAACCATCGGAGCAGGCTTCAATATCAAGGCGCAGGCTGTTTCCATTTTGACGACTATATTGGGCCGACCTCCTGTGCAGGCAGAAACAACCGCTATCACCAGCGCGGTGGCCGGAACATTTGCCGTCGGCGCTGCTGGCAACGCAGCCGCGCAAAACGCGCTCAATACCGCCCTGAGAGCCGCCACGGGCAACAACGCATTGAGCTTCACCTTCGCCAATGCCGCAGAAGGTGAATCCACCTTTGGCTTGATCGCGGATGCATTTGAAAAACGCGTTAATGCTTGGTTACCTGGCATCCCCAACTCACGCGAACGGCTCGCTTTTCTCTCGATGGCCTATAACAACGTAGTCGGTGCAGGACAGAGCCCGACACTACGCTCAGCAGTGATAAATGGTGACCGCGCCGAAGCCTGGTTTCAAATCCGCTACGACTCCAATGGCGGTGCGAGTCGAGGCATAGGGATAGCCAAACGTCGCATTCTGGAATCGGAATTATTTTCTCTGCACAAAAATCCGACCAGCGTGACTGAATCGGAAGCAAGAGACGTATTTGCGATGGTCCAGCGGCATCACGATTTCATTCTTACTGAAGAGTTGATTTGGGCCTCCACTTTTAGTAACGGCAAAACTGCATTGCAACTGGCCCAGACCGACTACATAAGCCTGCTACCCCACATTCTTGATGGCTCAATCAATGACCTTCAAGAAAACCTCACACCTGCACGCGACAAGATCGTTGCCCTTCTGAACACTGAATTTTCTTTGGCTTTGAATGCCGCAGATTTCAAACCGTTTTCAATCTATACCACCGCTGCAAGCAATACGACTTTGACCGATTTGCTTGACGCACGACGGGATGATTCAAGTGAACTTTTAAGCAAAAATATTCTGATCGGAAACGAAAAGGGGAACACCATTGAGGCGGGTGCTGGTGCCGATGTTATTTGGGGCGGCGCGGGGGCCGACACCCTCAAAGGCGGCACTGGCACCGACACCTACGTTTTCAAATCAGGCGACGGCAAAGACAGCATCACCGACAGCGATGGTCTGGGCACCATCAAGTTTGCAGGAATCTCTCTGACTGGCGCAGGTGCAGCCAACTACATGATGGTTGGCGGCCAGGGCCAATGGAGTGTCAATAGCGGCCAAACCATCTACACCCTGGATGAAGCACATCAGCGCCTGGTCATCAGCGGCACCTTGCTGGGCGCAGGCAACGACATCACCATCAACAACGTCGATGTCACCAAGCTCACCGGAAGCGAAGGCTACATGGGCATCACACTCACCCGAACCAGCAGCAACTCCCTCAAAACCGCCGACCAAAGCACGCCCTATGCAACCCCCGGCGCAGGCGCACAAAGCGCTTCCAAGGCTATTGGCGAACTGACTGGCGCAGCACTCAAATGGTTTACCAACATCCCAGCCCTGTTTGGCGACACCTTCACCGGGGCTGTAAAAAGCGGCGATGCCAGCAAAGCCAAACTGGTCACTGGTGCTGAAACACTGGACCTCAGCTCCCCGGTCACCATCAACCTGGCAGAAGGCCAGACCGAACGCGCCTTTGCCATCGTGAATGACAGCGCCATCACCAGTGACCAGACCCTGGAACTGGTGGCCACCTACCACCGGGGTGGCGAGGCCCTGGACAGCAACACCTTCACACTCAACATCACAGACACCGGTGCCACCACCAGCACCCGCAACGGCGACCAGCGCGCCAAGTTGATCGGCATCGAGATCGACACCAACATCCTGCCCGGCGACCCCCTGTACAACACCTACAAATGGAGCGCCACCAGCTGGGCCACAGACGGCAGCTTGACTGGTGGGGTAGCAGACCCCAACTTCAGCGATGTCATTGTTGGCACCGCAGGCAACGACAAGATTAGCGGCGCAGGCGGCAACGACGCCCTGAGCGGCGGCGTAGGCAATGATGACATCGACGGCGGTGCAGGTGATGACCTCATTGGCGGTGGCGCAGGTTCCGACAAAATCACCGGCGGAGACGGCAACGACTACATCAACACCAGCGCTACTTTGAACGTACAACAGCGTCTATCCCCCACAGACAGCTGGAGCCCACCCGGTGGCCAGGTCGTCAAAACCCAGGGCGCAGGTTGGGGCATCTACATCGACACCCAAGGCGGCAGCCCCATCACCATCTGGAGCGGCTCGGCCAACCCCGCAGGCACAGACGGCGACAACGTGGACGGTGGCGCGGCCAGCATAGCCACAGCCATGGTGATTGGCAGCAGTATTTTCCAATCCAGGTATGAGCCTGAAGGGCAGTCCGGTCTTTAACTTATTCCTGATGGCTTGATCGGGTTGAA
>JANOAP010000605.1:0-20765 GCA_031411175.1 Rhodoferax sp.
CTCCAACACGTCGTCTGCGGCCGTGCGCGACATGATCGCGCCCGCCCTCAAGAAGGAAAAGAAGGTCCGGAAAATATTGATCGAGCATGAAGAGTCGATCTACGGCACGTCGATTGGCCCGGGCCCGAAGCGCATTCTGGAAGCCTTTGGTGCCAAGGTCGTCGGAGTCGGCTCACATGCAGCCAACACCATCAGCCTGAATGACACGGTTCTACGTGCCAAGAAGGCCGAGCCGGATGTATTGATCCAGACGGGCTACGTCCCGGATGGCAACCTGTTGTTGCGCACCATGCGCGATCAAGGACTCAAGCCCGCTGCAATCTTGTTTGTTGGAACTGGCGACACGCCCGAGACGCTGCAGGCGCTGGGTGCTGCTTCGATGGAGGGCATCCTGGTTGTGGGTTACCCGCGCAATGACATCACCGACAAGTTCGGTCCCGGCAACAAGGCCTACCTGGAAGCCTATCGCGCCAAGTTCAAGAGCGATCCGGTGGCTCCACAAGGCATGGCAGCGTATTCAGGTTTCCTGATCATGGCAGAGGCGCTCAAGGTCGCAGGTAGCGTGGACCCTGCCAAGGTGCAGGCCGCTGCGGCCACGCTGAACGTCCCCGAAAACACCTACCCTTCTGGCTTCGGTGCCAAGTTTGATGGCGTATTCCAGAATGTTCGCGCGCAGTTCACAGCATCACAATGGCAGGACGGGAAAATGGTCACCGTTTTCCCTAAAGACGCGGTATTGCCAGGAGTGAAGCTACGGCCGCTGGCGCGCCCCTGATCTGGTTGCTTCAAAGCCGCTCGCAACATGACATTCGTGACATGCGTGATATCGCCTCAACAGTGTTGCTGAAATGAAGCGGGTGGTGGCATGCATGATTTGATCCTGCACCATTTCGCTGCGTCGCCGTTCTCCGAAAAGATCCGGCGAGTTTTGGCATTCAAGCAGCTGCCATTCAAATCAGTGCTCGTTCCCAGCGTGATGCCGAAGCCGGACGTTGTGGCACTGACCGGCGGTTATCGGAAAACGCCATTCCTTCAAATTGGAGCTGATATCTACTGCGACACAGCTCTCATTTGCGACGTACTCGAACAGATTCAACCAGAGCCCGCGCTGTATCCGCCTCAACATCAAGCAATGGCCCGAATCCTGGGCCAGTGGGCTGACACCACACTCTTCTGGGCCGCTGTTAGTTTCAACCGCGGGCCTCGGGGTGCAGGGTACAAATTTGGAACCCAAACGGGCGGCCTGCCCGGCAACATTTTTGAGGACCGCAAGGCGATGGGATTCGATATTGAATGGCTGCAGCCCGCAGATGCAGCACCCGCGTACCGGACCTACCTGAGGCAACTTGATAAACTGCTTCAGGCGAACCTATTCTTGTTGGGTCATCAGCCCACCATTGCTGATTTCTGCGCCTTTCATCCCATCTGGCTGGTGCACCTGCGTGCTTCGGCCCCGGTTGACCTGTTGGCGCAAATGCCGGCGCTGCAGCGCTGGGCACAAAGCATGCAGTCCCTCGGACATGCCGACCTGAACGAAATTGATGCGTCCCAGGCCATCGCAGTCGCCGCCGCAAGCGATCCCGCTACGGCAGAAAACAACCTCCTTGCGCCAGGCCCGTTCGACGATGAACATGGGATCACCATTGGCACGCCAGTGAAGATCATGGCCGAGAGCTTTGGCAAGGAGCCGAGCCACGGCGAACTGATCGCTGCGACTGCCTCGCACTACAGCCTGCAGCGCACCGACCTACGGGCCGGAACAGTTCACGTTCATTTTCCGCGCATTGGTTATGTCATGAAGACAGCGCACCCCTGAAGAAAGCGAGCCATGGATCAACTTCTTAACGTACTTGTTTTTGGCCTTTTGCTGGGAGGAATTTACGGCCTCGTCAGTATCGGCCTCAATCTGATCTTCGGTGTCGTGCGCATTGTCAACTTCGCACAAGGCGAACTGGTCATGTTTGGCATGTACGGCAGTTATTACGCCTATGCGTACCTGGGAATTGACCCCTATTTGTCGGTATTCATCGTTGCACCGCTGGTGGGGCTGCTGGGCGTGGCGATCCAGCGCCTGGTGATACAGCCGCTGCACAACGAGTCGAACATGCAGATCTTTGCGACCTTCGGCCTCCTGATGATGTTTCAGAACATCATGCTGGCGTTATCGCGAGGAGAGGCGTACAGCATTGGCGGACAGGTGGGCTCGGGCGTGCTGACGGTGGGTGACCTGCGCATCAGCGTGGTTCAACTCGTGACGCTGGTGGCAACCACGCTGATCACCATCGGCCTGCACCTCTATCTGCGCCACACCATGATGGGCAAGGCTATCCGCGCTGTGACGCAGGACAAGCGAGCCGCGCGCGTCATGGGCATCAATGTCGAGAAGACTTTTCTCTTTACCTTCGGCATAGGTGCCGCGCTGGCCGGCATGGCGGGCGCGCTGCTGACTCCGATCTACTCCATCACGCCGGGCGTCGGGGGCAACTTCATCCTGGCAGCGTTCGCGGTCGTTGTGTTGGGCGGCCTCGGTAGCGTGTGGGGCGCCTACATCGGCGGATTGATTGTGGGGGTGGTGGAGGCCTTCGCGGGCTACTACATCGACCCATCGCTCAAGAACGCGATCTGGTTCATCATTTTTCTGGTGGTATTGATCGTGCGTCCTTCAGGCCTGATGGGTCAGGTCGGCGCTGAAGAGGTGGGATTCCGTGAACAAAACTGAACAATCCACCCCGAACGGCGCGGCGCGCTCCGGGCCCGCCTCGGTCACGCAGACCGGTATCGAGTCCGGTCCGACCGCCTTGCTGAAATACCTGGGCGGCATGGCGCTTGCGTTCCTGCCCTTCGTGCTGCTGGTCGATGATGCACACTGGCTCAACATCATCGCATTCACCTACCTGATGGGTGGGCTGGCTGCGGCCTGGAACATCATCGGAGGCTTTGGAGGGCAATTCTCGCTAGGCCATGGCGTTTTCTTCGGTATCGGTGCCTACACCACCGCCCGGCTTTATGTGGCCTATGACTTGTCACCATGGCTCACATTGGTCCCCACGGCGATTTTCGCCGCCCTGATTGCGATGCTGATCTCATGGCCAACCTTCCGGCTGCGCGGTCCCTTTTTTGCCATTGCCACATTGGCGTTCAACGAAGTGGCGTTCGTGATTGCAAACCACTTTGACGCCTTCACCGGGGGACCACGTGGCATCATGATTCCGTTCAAGGCCGGGTTCGCCAACATGATCTTTCGCGATCGCTGGCAGTACGCCTTGCTGATGTTCGTGTTCCTGGCGCTGGTGATCCTGATTACCGTTGTGCTGCGGCGCAGCCGTCTGGGCTACTACCTGCTGGCTGTACGCGAGGACGAAGACGCCGCACGCGCCTCGGGTATTGATGTGCTGGGCGTGAAACTGCGTGGCATGGCCCTGAGTGCGGCTCTGACGGCCGTCGGTGGCGCATTGTTCGCCATGTACCTGCGCTTCATTGACCCGCCGACCATCTTCAACCTGCAGGAGGTGGGTGTGAAGTTCGCATTGCTGTCACTCATCGGCGGCGTCGGAACCATCGCCGGCCCGCTGCTTGGCGCTGCATTGATCATACCGTTCGAGAACTTTCTGCGGTCCGAACTTGCCAATGCCCTTCCAGGAATGAATCTGGCTATCCTGGGACTGCTGATGGTGCTCGCAGCCTTGTTCATGAAGCGCGGCATCGTAGGTGCTATCCAGGATCTGCTGGCGCGCATTCGCCGCAAAGGAGGTAACAAAGATGACTGAGCAACTCCTGGTCGTCAACAACGCCAGCAAGCACTTCCTGGGTCTTCGTGCGGTGGACGACGTTTCGCTGTCAGTCGGAAAAGGCGAGATCGTCAGCATCATCGGTCCGAACGGAGCCGGCAAGACCACATTCTTCAACCTGCTCACCGGGCAGCTGGTGCCCACCGCCGGGGAGGTGCGCCTGCGTGGTGAGCAGATCAACCGGCTTGCGCCGCACCAACGGGCGCGGTTGGGTATGGGGCGCACCTTTCAGATCGCCAAGCCATTGATCGCATTGAATGCGTTGGAGAACGTGCTGATCGGCGCGTTCATGCGCCACCCCAAGCTCTCGGTCGCCCGTGACAAGGCCATGGCTGTCCTTGAGAAAGTGGGCCTCGTCCATCATGCAAGGCGTCGCGCCGGAGACTTGACACTCAGCGAGCGCCGTCGCCTTGAGGTCGCGCGCGCCCTGGCGCTCGAGCCCGAGATCGTGCTGCTGGACGAAGTCATGGCCGGCCTTAACCAGAGCGAGGTTGGCCAATCGATCGACCTGCTCAAAGGCCTGCATGCCACCGGTTTGACTTTTCTGATCATCGAGCACAACCTCAAAGTGGTGCGAGCTTTTTCGGAGCGGGTGGTTGTGCTGGACCGGGGCAAGCTGATCGCACAGGGGACGGCAGACCAGATCCTCAACTCCCCGGAGGTGGTCAAGGCGTATCTGGGCGACGGCCACAAGGTTGAAGAATTGGGGGGGCTATGAGTTCCGTTTTGCTTGTGGAAAACCTGTTCTCGGGGTACGGTGAATTGCCGGTGCTCGATAGCGTGACGGTTGAAGTGGCCCGCGGCGAGATCGTCTCCGTGGTGGGTGCCAATGGCGCGGGCAAGACGACCCTGTTGCTAACCATCAGTGGCCACCTGCGTGCCCATGCGGGCCGTGTGACCTTCGACGGCAACGACATCACCAACCTGCCGGCCCACGCCGCCGCCGCGCGTGGCCTTGTCATGGTGCCGGAAGGCGGGCGCCTGTTTCCGTTCATGACGGTGCTTGAAAACCTCGAGCTCGGCGCTTATCACAAGGTGGCCCGCGCACGCATGCGCGAATCGATGGATGAAGTCATGACCATGTTCCCCATACTGGCCGAGCGCCGCACCCAGCTCGCCGGCCGCCTGTCGGGTGGCGAACGCCAGATGTGCGCGGTAGCACGCGCCATGATGAGCCTGCCCACGCTCCTGATGCTTGATGAGCCATCTTTGGGGCTGGCACCCATCATGGTGGACAAGGTATTTGAAATGGTCAGTAACCTGGTGCGGACCAAGGGGCTGTCTGTCCTGCTGGTTGAACAAAACGTTGGCAATGCGCTGCGGCTTTGTGAGCGGGGCTACGTCATTGAGCACGGTGCCATTCTCAAATCGGGTCGCGGGGAAGACTTGATGCGTGATCCGGATGTTCAACGTTCTTACATGGGCCTTTAGCCAAATGTCCAGCCTGTCAAAAATCATTTGCAGCATTGGTGCCGGTGCCGGCTTTGCGGGCGACCGGACTGACCCTGCCGTCGCGCTGGCAGCGTCTGGCCAGATTGACACCGTCGTTCTGGAATGTCTGGCCGAGAGAACCCTGGTGCCAGCCATCAAGGCGCGTGCCGAGAACAGCCGCGCCGGATACGACCCACGCTTGCGACGCCGCCTGACACCCCTGTTGCCCGCCGCCATGGCGACTGGCTGCCGCATTGTTTCCAACCTGGGGGCCGCCAATCCCCGCGCTGCGGGCGAAGCCATTGCGCAACTCGCGGCTGAACTCGGCTGCCCTGGCAGACGCATTGCTGCCGTGCATGGCGACGATGTCATGCATTTGCGCGAACAGATTGCATGGGCGCAGCCCGTCAAAGGCAAGCTGCTCGGTGCCCACGCCTATTTGGGTGCGAGCGCCATGGCCCAGGCACTTGAAGAGGGTGCCAACGTCGTCGTGACCGGTCGCGTGGCCGACTCGGCGCTTTTCGCAGCTGCCGCCATGCATCATCTGGATTCGGGGCCAACCGCTCTGGCCGGTGCCATTGCAGTCGGGCATTTGCTGGAATGTGGTGGCCAATTAACAGGTGGCAACTATGACCCCGTGGGTCAAGGGCTGCTGCCCGCCGCAGACTATGCCCGACTAGGCTACCCGCTGGCGCACGTGTACGCGGACGGAACCGCCGAAATTGCATTGCTTGATGGTGCGCCCGGCATTCTCGACGCCACTACTTGCACCTTGCAGCTGTTTTACGAAGTGCATGACCCTGCCCGATACGCTACGCCCGACCTGATCCTCGACTTCACGGGCATCCGGTTTGACCAGATCGGGCCAAACCGCGTGCGCATGTCGGGCGCGCGGTCCCTGGGGCCGCCACCTACTCTCAAGGTGGCTGGCTTCCTGGAGCTTCCCGGCTTCATCGCCGACTGCGAAATCGGCTTCGCAGGGACCGCCGCATTCGCACGGGCGCAGCGCGCTGCAGAAGCGCTGCGCATGCGTCTGTCCGACTGGCACGACGACGACATCGCAATCGATCTTGTGGGTGTCAATTCAGTGCTTCGAGCGGGTTCATTGCCCAACCGGGGGGAACCCGCCGAATTGCGCTTGCATGTATCGGCCCGGTGCGCTGACCTCGACACCGCGCAAATCATAGAAGACGAAATCTACGCCCTGACGCTTTCGGGCCCCGCTGGCGGCTGCAGCGTGCGCAGCGAACGCCGACCGCGCATTGAAGTGCTGGATGGCTATATTGCACCCGAGCTGGTGAAACCCGAGATTGAATGGAGCATGTCATGACCATCGTCAGAGTCGGGGAACTCGCCACGGGCCGCGCCGGCGACAAGGGCAATGTGCTCGACCTGACACTGGTGGCACGGGACGACGTCACCTATGCTGTGCTCGCCCGCGTGCTGGATGCTGACTTTGTTCGTAACGCGTTGAATCGCGTTGTTCCAGGACCTGTCTTGCGCTATGAAATTCCAGGCCTGCGTGCCCTCAAGTACGTCGCACCCGAGGCACTGGCCGGCGGCGTCTATGCTTCGCTGCGTCCCGGTCTGCACTGGCAGAAAGCGGCAATCTGGTTGCTGCTCGATCTGACCATTGAGATTGGCGAGGCCTTGGCGGCAAACGAACTGGTTAAGCCCATGTACAGGATGCAAGCCTCGGAGTCAGGCCATGGAATTTGACACAAAGCGGCTGGAAAGCTTTCTCAAAGACGCGATAGGGGGGCTCGAAGGCAGTATGCGGCTTGAGCGCATCTCGGGTGGGCAATCCAACCCGACGTTCTTCGTGAATTTCGACAACCGGTCGATGGTGCTGCGCAAACAGCCACCCGCCAGCCTTCTGCCCTCAGCGCACGCGGTGGACCGCGAGTTTAGTGTGATGCAGGCGCTGGCCACCACAGACGTCCCTGTGCCGAAGATGTTGCTGTTTCAGGCTGATCGCAACATCATCGGGACTTCCTTTTATGTGATGGAGCGCCTGTACGGCCGTGTTTTCCCGCAGTATGCCTTGCCGGGCATGGCACCGGCAGACCGGCGGAGTATTTACCTTGCCATGGCGGACGCTTTGGCGCGTCTTCACAAAGTGGACTGGGCCGACCTCGGTTTGTCCGACTACGGACGAAGCGGCAGCTATTTCACCCGGCAAATCGGGCGCTGGAGCAAGCAATGGCAGACCGCCAGAACGCGTGAAAATGCTGATGTCGAGCGCCTCATGGCCTGGTTACCGCTCCACATGTCCGACGAGCGTGAAACCACCATCAGCCATGGCGACTTTCGTCTGGGCAACCTGATGTTCCACCCGACCGAGCCTCGTGTCATTGCCGTGCTGGACTGGGAGCTTTCTACCTTGGGCCATCCGCTGGCCGATGTGGCGTTCAACTGCATCGCCTATCACACGCTGCCGTCTGAGTACGGCGGCATTCGTGGTCTCGACCTCGCCAATTTGGGGATACCCGCCGAAGCGGACTACCTGAGTCATTACTACAGACAGAGTGGACGGGCTGACGGTGTCAGCGCTTTTCATTTCGCTTTTGCGCTGTTCCGTCTGGCCGTGATTTTTGAAGGGATCGCAGTCCGTGCCGCAAGTGGAAACGCCACCGCAGACAACGCGGCTGAAGTCGGCGCACTGAGCGCCGCATTTGCGCGCCGGGGTGTCGAGTTTATTGAGGGCACGTCTTGATGCACATTCACTTCCATGGGACCTATTGAAATGACACGCTGGAATGACACCTGGCCCGAGATCCGCCTGGAATCGCACTATGGCGACCGTGTCGTGCGCTGTTTTGCCAAACGCCCGCCCAGCCTGCATGCGCTCCTGGCGCAATCCACAGCGTTGCACCCGCAGCGCGAAGCGCTCGTTTGCGATGACATCCGATTGACCTGGGCCCAGTTGCAGCGCCAGTCAGCCTGCCTTGCCGCAGGGCTGGCCCAGCGCGGCATTCGGCCCGGCGACCGGGTGGCGATGCTCATCGGCAACCGAGTCGAGTTCGTAACCACGCTGTTTGCCATCGCACACCTGGGTGCCATTGCCGTACCTATCAGCATCCGGGAACAAACCCCGGGGCTCGCCTACATGATCAATGATTGCTCGGCAGCAATGATCGTCCACGAAAGCGACCTGGCTGACCGTCTGCCAGCCTGCGACGCCATTCCCAGCGTTCACACCCGTGTCTCGTTCGATGCATGCGAAGGCTCGTTCGAATACCAGGAGATGCTGGCTGAAGCGCCGCATACGGCACCTGCGACGGTGCAGGAAGAAGATATCGCCGTGATCATGTACACGTCGGGGACCACCGGCAACCCCAAGGGCGCAACACTGACCCACCTAGGCATGGTGCACTCCACCCTGCATTACGTGCTTGCAATGGGTCTGACCGAAAAAGACACTTCCGTTGCTGCAGTCCCTTTGAGCCACGTGACCGGCCTGGTCGCCCTGGTGGCAACGATGGCTCACTGCGGTGCCAGGCTGGTGATCATGCCCGCGTTCAAGGCCGCTGAGTTTCTGGTTCTTGCCGCGCGGGAAAAGATGACCCACACGCTGATGGTGCCTGCCATGTACAACCTGTGCTTGCTGCAGAGCGATTTTGACCGTCACGACATGTCTGCCTGGCGGGTTGGCGCCTATGGCGGCGCACCCATGCCAGTGGCCACGATCACCGCGTTGGCGCAAAAAATTCCGGGCCTGACACTGATGAATTGTTACGGCTCAACCGAAACCACCTCACCCACCACCCTGATGCCGCAGGGGGAAACAGCCAGGCACAGCGACACGGTTGGCAAATGTCTCGCCTGTGCTGAAGTCGCGGTATTTGACGACGACGGCCATGAGGTCCCACGCGGTCAACTCGGGGAAATCTGGATCAGGGGTCCCATGGTGGTGAAGGACTATTGGGACAACCCCGGCGCCACAGCCAGCAACTTCACCGGCGGTTACTGGCACTCCGGGGATATTGGCTCCATTGACGCCGAAGGGTATGTCAAGGTGGTGGACCGCAAGAAGGACATGATTAATCGTGGCGGCTACAAAATCTACACCATCGAGGTTGAAAATGTTCTTTACAGCCACCCCCAGGTGCTGGAATGTGCAGTGGTCGCCAAGCCCTGCCCGGTACTGGGTGAACGTGTGCACGCCTTCATTGCCCTGCGCGAAGGCGAGATAACGGGCCAGGCATTGAAGGAATACTGCGCGACGCGGCTGTCTGATTACAAAGTGCCCGAAAGCTATTCAATCTCAAGCACACCGTTGCCGCGCAACGCCAACGGGAAACTGGTCAAGCGCGCATTGCGCGATCAGATCATCGCTTTGGCTGCGTCGGCCCGTTAGACCGCCATCGACAGCTTCAATCAATATAAGGAAAAATTATGGCTAATGCAGATATCAGCACACTCGAAAAACTGCGTACCCAGGTCGGCAAAGAGACTGTCGTCACGGAATGGGTACTCATGTCACAGGAACGGATTGACCAATTTGCCCAGGCGACGGGCGACTTCCAGTGATTCATGTGGATGTCGAGCGCTCCAGCCGCGAGTCGCCCTTCGGAGGCACCATCGCCCACGGCTTCCTGACGCTGTCGTTGCTGGGCAAGTTCTACGACGATGACATCATCCTGCCCTTTTGCGATCTGGGGCTCAACTATGGACTGAACAAGGTGCGATTTACCAACCCTGTGCGTGCTGGCAGCCGGGTGCGGGGCCGATTCGTGCTCGCCAAGCTGGATGACGTTGAAGACGGTATCCAGATGACCTGGTCCATCACGTTTGAAATTGAAGGCGTGGAGCGACCGGCCTGCGTTGCCGAGCATGTGGTGCGCCGTTTTTTCCGCAAAGTCTGAGGCATGGCATGACCACCACAACCAGAGTCGCAATCATCACCGGAGGCGGCACCGGCGTCGGCGCTGCTTGCGCACGCATGCTGGCCGCCCGCAACTACAACGTACTCATCAACTACAACCGCAGTGCCGATGCAGCGACACAGGTCGTGCAGGAATGCCAGGCTTTGGGCGTGGATTCTGTTGCTGCCATGGCCGACGTTGCAAGCGATGCTGATTGCAAGGAGCTGGTGCGGATAGCGGTCAACCGTTGGGGTCACGTAGATGCTTTGGTTAACAGTGCCGGCACCACCCGGTTTATTCCCATGGCTGATCTTGAGGCTGTATCGACGGATGATTTCGAGCAGGTTTATGCGGTCAACACATTGGGGCCCTTTCAGATGGCCCGGGCAGCGCGTGTGCATATGCCGCCTGGCAGCGCGATTGTGAATGTGTCGTCTATCTCGGGTCTGACTGGCAACGGCAGCTCCCTGCCCTATGTACTGTCCAAAGCGGCCTTGAACATGCTGACCGTCTCCCTTGCCCGCACGCTGGCGCCCGGCATACGTGTCAATGCTGTTCTGCCCGGCATGATTGACGGGCGTTGGATGCGTGATGGCCTGGGTGATGAGGCGTTCGAGCGTGTCAAGGCCGCAACGGCCAATGCGGCAGCCTTACGCAAAATCAGCCGGCCGGAACAGATAGCCAGCGCAGTGTGCTGGCTGCTTGAGCCAGACTCTGTGGTGACGGGTCAACTGATCCCGGTCGATGCGGGGACTCTGCTGGGGCGGGCTACCTAGGTGGGCTACCTAGCATGTGAGCCAGACCGGAGACTGCGACAATCAGCATCCGATTTCAATCCCATTCAGAGAGATAAATTACGTGAAAGTTAACATCGTTATCCGCGCTATTCTCGTTTCAGGCACCTTGCTGGCATGCGTAGCAACCCAAGCCCAAAACGCTGTGACCGAGGCTGCCGCCAAAGAAAGTGGCGCGGTCGTCACTGCCACCGGGCTCGTCTACCGCTCGCTGAAGGACGGCACAGGTGTCAGCCCCGCCGCCAGCGACAAGGTCAAGGTGCACTACCGCGGCACTTTCCCGGACGGCAAGGAGTTTGACAGCTCGTACAAACGCAATGAAGCCATCGAGTTTCCTTTGACCGGTGTCATCAAATGCTGGACCGAAGGCGTGCAGCGCATGAAGGTCGGCGGCAAAGCCAAGCTGACCTGCCCGCCAGCCATCGCTTATGGCGAGCGCGGCGCGGGCGGCGTGATTCCGCCCAACGCCACGTTGCTGTTTGAGGTGGAATTGCTCGCCATCAATGGGAAATAGCGATAAATATGCTTCTAGCCCCCGTTGAACGGGCTTCAGCAGCTATATAAAACATAGCAATTAACGCCACGAATCAACCAGGCTTGGCATGGACTTCGCTCTCGTCTTGATGCTGGGCCTGGTGGCAGGCACCGTGGGCGGCATCGTCGGCTTTGGCACGTCCATCATGCTGATGCCCGCGCTGGTGCTGGTGTTTGGCCCGCGCGAGGCCGTGCCCATCATGGCGATTGCCGCCATCATGGCCAATGCGTCGCGCGTGGTTGCCTGGTGGCGCGAGGTGGACTGGCGCGCCACGGCGGCCTACAGCGTCACCGGCATTCCCGCTGCCGCGCTGGGAGCCAGAACTTTGCTGACATTGCCGCCCGGTATGGTCGAGGCCGTCCTGGGCCTGTTCTTCATCGCCATGATCCCGGTGCGCCGCTGGATGGCGCGCCAGCACTGGAAGCTCAACCTCTGGCACATGGCGGGTGTGGGCGCAGTGATTGGGTTTATCACCGGCATCGTGGTCAGCACCGGGCCCATCAACGCGCCGTTTTTTCTGGCCTATGGTTTGGTCAAGGGTGCCTACCTGGGCACCGAGGCCATGGGCTCGCTGGCGGTCTACGTGGCCAAAGCCATCACCTTCCGGACACTGGGTGCCCTGCCCTTTGACATCATCACCAAGGGGCTGATCATCGGGTCGTCGCTGGTGGCAGGTGCATTCATCGCCAAGCGGCTTGTGCTCAAGTTGGATGGCGAGAAGTTCAGGCTGCTGATGGATGGCCTGCTGTTGATTGCAGGGCTGACGATGTTGTGGGCGGCTGCGCGGCCTTCGTGACACAGGGCCTACCGCACCAATCCTGCGGCCACAGCAACCAGCCATTGCCCGCGCGTGGTCGTTCCCTCGGGTGCGCGCTGCGAGCCAATGCCCGCGACGTCAAGCGCGGTCTCATAACGAATACACAGGGCGTCATCGCCAATCAGCGTGACGCCACCCGCAGGCTTCGCGTCCGCAGTGGCACCGCCAATTTCAGCCCCGATCAGGATGCCGGAAAGGTAGTCCGGCAGGCCCTCCGGCGCAACGCGTCCCATCAGGCCTGCCGTGCGGGCCGCAAAGATCGTGTGTGACAGTTGGGCGTGACCCCGCAGCCCCAGCTGGACACCGGCGGAAAATTCATCTTTGTGAAAGGTATTTTTAGCCGTTTCAAAATCCATCAGGCGGCCCAGAATGCCGTGCTGGGTCAGCAAGCCATACAGCTCACCCGTCATGAAGGTGCGGAAGTGGCTGATCTCGCCACCGTTGCCGCCCTCACCACGGTTACCCAGCCAGGCCCATTTGCTGTGCGTGCCAGGCAGCACACAACAGCTTTGCGGCGGTAGACCGGCACCCCATATCTGGATTTCTTCACCGCGCATCACGTCATATTCCCCACCGGCGTCAATGCACTTGAGGCCTGCGGCGATGTGCAGCGACCGCATTGGTTTGCCGTCGGCATTTGTGTCGATCACCACGGTGGTGAGCTGCGTCGCAGCCTGGACAAGGGTGGCCGGGCAATCCAGGTAAGGCGCCTCTTTCCAGCCCTGGCGGCTGCCAATCATGCCGCTGGCAATCAGGGGGCATTCGAATTGCGTTATCCAGTCGCCGCACAAGGCAAGCAAGGCCGCACTGAACTGACCGTTTTTGACGGCCATGACGCCACCGGGTGCGCTGCGGGTCTCAATGGCATGGCCCGTGCCATCCAGCAGGCTGGCGCGCAAATTGGAGGTGCCCCAGTCCAGTGCAATAAGGGAGGGTATTGTCAAAACAGAGGTTCCTTGGGTCAGTGGTCAAAATCAGTCGGGCGTGATGCGAAGGTCTCGCACCATCTTCGAATAGCGGACTTCTTCACGCTGCATCAAGTCAGCCAACTGCTCTGGTGTGGACGCTACCACTTCAGCACCCAGTGCACCCAGCCTTTCCTTGACATCGGCGCCGTTCAAAATCGCAATGGTTTCCTGGTGCAGGCGGTCAATCACCGCCCTGGGTGTGCCCACTGGCGCAAGCAGGGCGCCCCATGAGGTTGCGCCAAACCCGCTGACGCCGCCTTCCGCCACCGTGGGTACGTCAGGCAGCAAGGCAGAACGGGTGGCACCCGCAACGGCCAGCAATTTGAGCCGGCCGCTCTTGACATGGGGCGCCACCGACGCGAGTGCATCAAACATGAGTTGCGTGCGCCCGGCCAGCAGGTCGGTGTGCGCGGCCGTGCTTCCTTTGTAAGGCACATGCAGCAGTTCGATGCCCGCCGCCAGCTTGAGCATTTCTGCAAAAAACTGGGGGTTGCTGCCGCTGCCCGACGACGCGTAGCTCAGGCTGCCCGGTTTGGCTTTAGCCAGCGCGATGAACTCCGCTACAGAGTTGACGGGCAGTGTGGCTGGCACCACCATCACCAGTTGCACATTGGCGGTCTGGGAAATGGGCGCGAAGCTTTTGATGGGGTCATAGGGCAAGGCAGGAAACAGCGCCTTGTTGACCACATGCGAGCTGGCCACAAACGCCAGCGTGTAACCGTCCGGCGCGGCCTTGGCCACCGCGTCGGTACCAATCGTGCCGCTGGCACCGGCGCGGTTTTCTACCGTGACGGCCTGGCCGAACTTCACCGACATGCGGTCGGCCAGCAGGCGCGCCGTGATGTCGGACGCACCGCCCACCGTGTACGGGACGATGATCCTGATGGGCTTCTGGGGCCAGGCCTGCGCATGCAGACTGGCTGAGGCGAACCACAACAACGACGCAGCACCCAGCGCCAGCCCCCTTATTGACATTTTTTTCGACATTTTCATCCACTTTTCCATCCACTTGGTCATGACGTGTCTCTCCTCTTTTCAGCAGATACTATGAGTTCAATAGGCGGGTTTGGTGGAAAACCAGCCCGGTCGCGCAGCATCCAGATACGCACCCAAAATGCGCTCAGTCTTGAAACGCTCGATGCGAGCGAAGTCGGGTTCAACCCCCAGACCTGGCCCATCGGGAACGGTGAACGAACCCTGCTGCAAGGCGGGCGGCGCAATCACCACATCATCTGACAGGTAGGCCCGCTCCGAGTCAATCGAGATCGACATGTTGGGAATGCTGGCCGCCAGATGAATATAGGCCGCCTGAGAAAACCCAAGCTCACCACCACTGTGCAAGGTGACCGGAATGCCCACCGATTCGGCAATGGCCGCCGCCTTGATGGTTTGCCACAGGCCGCCGATTTCATGCGGGTCCAGCAGGATCACATCGGCTGCACCACTGCGCACAATGTTGCCCACATCGGCCAGCGTGTAGGCGGATTCGTCGAGCGCCACAGGCACAGGCTGCATGCTGCGCAAATCGGCATGGCCCTGAAGGTCGTCCAGCTCCAGCGGCTGCTCGATGTATTGCAGGTCGAAACCACGCAATTTTTCCAGCGTGCGCCGTGCCGTACCGGGTGTCCAGGCTCCATTGACATCCGCGCGCAAAGGGAGATCACCCACGGTTTTCCTGACGGCCGCCACGTTGGAAATATCCGACGCCGCATCCATGCCGATCTTGACCTTGAAGCTGCGGTACCCTGAGTCCAAAAACCGGCTGGCAGACGCCTGCAGATGCTTTGCGCTCGTGCCAAACAGATAAGCCGCCACCTCCACCTGCTGGCGATACACACCGCCCCACAGACTGCACAGCGGCTGACCCGTCACGCGGCCCTGCGCATCCCACATGGCCATCTCGACCGCAGCCATGGCCATCACTGCGGCGCGCTTGTGGTGGTAATAGCCGGCACCGAACACATGGCGCGTGAACCGCTCTACATCTTGCGCACGGTGCTGCAGGGCAATGGGAAAAATCGTGTTGACCAGTACCGGCTCGATGAACTCCAGCAAACAAATGGTTTCACCGTAGCCCTTGGTGCCATTCGCCAGCGTCAGTTCCACAATCAGACGGGTTGCCGCAGGCCGTTTGCCCGAACCCCACTCCAGCGCCTCCTTGAACGGCATGGCCACCTTCCAGTGTCGGGCGGCAACGATCTGCAGGGGATGGGCGGGTGTCATGTGTCTTTGGTTCCTGCTGGCCGGGGCTTATTCGGCCTTGATGCCAGCGTCTTGAATGACCTTCTTGTAGAGTTCGAACTCGCTGGCCATGAAGGTCTGGAAATCAGCCGCGCTGGACCCGACCTTGACCACACCCTTGTCCCGAAGTTTGCTCTGAGCATCAGGCGTGCGCAGGAAGGCCTGCACCTCTTCCGACAGCTTGTTGACGATGGCCGCGGGCGTGCCCGCCGGTGCCATCAGGCCGTGCCAGGGCTTGACGTCAAAGCCGCTGACGACATCGCGCACCAGAGGCAGGTCTGGCGCAAAGAAGGCCCGCTCGGACCCGGCCACGCCCAACGCCCGCAGCTTGCCCGCCTGCACCTGCGGCCATGCCGTGGTGGCCGCGTCCATGGCGGCAATCACCTGGCCGCCCAGCAAATCCGTCATCATGGGTGCCGAGCCCTTGTAAGGGATGTGAAGCATGGAGGTGCCTGTTTTCTGCAGGAACAGCTCCATGGCAATGTGCAGGGATGAACCCGTGCCGGACGAGCCATACGCCAGCTTTCCAGGGTTGGCCTTCAGGTAGGCGATGAATTCGGGGATGGTTTTAGCGGGCACTTTGTCCGCGTTGACCACCAGGATCAGCGGGGTTACCCCGATCAACGAGATGGCGGCAAAGTCCTTCACCGGCTGGTACGAAAACTGGGCCGGTTGCAGCGCAGGGTTGATGGCATTGGCGGCAATATTGCCCATGCCAATCGTGTAGCCGTCAGGCGGCGATTTGGCCAACAGCCCCAGGCCCACGGCCGAGCCGGCGCCGGGCTTGGTGTCCACCCCCACGGGTTGACCCCATTTGGACTGCAGGTGATCAGCCACCAGCCTGGCCATGCCGTCAGCCGCGCCGCCTGGCGGCACCGGAACAATCAAGCGGATGGGTTTGCTGGGGTAAGCCGCTTCTTGGGCCGCCACGGGCAGCACGCAACAGGCACCAAGAATCAGCAGCGTTTTCAAACCCGTGAACAGTCGCATCAACATGATCAACTCCTTTAAAAAAAATTCAACAGCCCTAGGTCAGGCCGCCGCCTTGGCCCGCACAAATTGCCAGACGTCGTCATGCGGCTCAATGCCCAAACCCGGCCCCTCGGGCAGCGTAAAGGCCCCCGCCTTGCACTGCATGGTGGTTTTGACGTACCGCAGGTTTTTGTCAAACACCGAGTGCTGGTATTCATGCATGGGGCAATTGGGCAACGCGGCAGCGGCATGCAGGCTGGCGGCCTGAAAAATGCCGATGCCAATGCTCGCGTGCGGAATGACCTTCATGTGAAACGCATTGGCCATGCGGCAGATCTGCATGAACTGGCTGATGCCGATGTGCCCCATTTCGGGCTGGATGATGGACATGGACCGGCGCTCCATGCGCGGGCGGTACTCATAGACCGTGCGCCATTCCTCGCCCAGCGCCAGCGGCACCCGCACGCTGGCACCCACGTGGGCCTGGCCCTCCAGGTCTTCCGGCTGGCAGGGTGCTTCGACAAAATACGGGTGAAAAGGTTCAAGCTGGGCGATCAGCTGGATCGCTTCCTGAGCGGTGAATTTCCAGTGCAGGTCAACCATCAGCCGGGCGTTGGTACCCAGCCCTTCACGCAAGACCCTCATTTCATTCACGATGCCCTCATGCGACACGGCTGCCGCGTACTTGAAGGCGTCAAAGCCGCGCGCCTGCATCTCGCGGGCCAGCGCCAGGCGCTCGGCCAGCGTGGCGCGTGGCAGGCCCGACACATAGGCCGGAATGGTGGCCATGCGCTGGCCCCCCAGCAGCTTGACCACCGGCTGGCCGACCAGCTTGCCAAAGAGATCCCAGATGGCAATGTCCACCCCTGCGATGGCATCCACATAAAAGCCGCCAAAGAAACCGCGCACCCGCATCAGGTCGTACAGATCTTCCTGGATCACCACCGCATCGCGCGGATCACGCCCGACGATCACCGGGCCCAGCACATCGTCAATGATGCTGGTCACCGCGTTGGGCGCCACGATGCCGTAGGTTTCACCCCAGCCCACCGTGCCGTCGTCGGCTGTCACCTTGATCAGCACCGACATGTCCGTGCTGGGGTAGATCGCCCGGTTGCCCTGCCGTACCAGGTAGCCGCGTTCATTGATGCGCTCCCCCGGCCCCAGCGGACCGAGATAAGGCACATCCCTGGGTATGGAGATGATGAAAGTTTCAACGCTTTGAATCTTGGGGCAGGTCGTCATAACGTCTTGTAATGTGCAGAGAATGAAAGGGCCATAAATGGCTACTGAACCCGATTCCCGTCCTTGAAGAAGAAATGGGCTCTTGCCGGGTCAAAGGTAAGGCCTACCGTGTCGCCCACCTTCACGCTGGAGTCTCCGTCAATTTTGACAATCAGGTTCTGGTCGGCCACCCGGATGTGAAAGTAGGTCTCTGCCCCCAGGCGTTCGGCCACCACCACATCACCCTGCAGCCCGCCTGGCAACGGCGTGACCAGCGCAAGATGTTCGGGGCGCACGCCAAAGGTGAGTTCGACGCCATTGTCGACCGGCTGTGAGCACACCCCTTTGACCTGTGCGGCGTTGGCCAAACGCACGTCCAGACCCAGCGCATCCTGCGCCACCACCTTGCCAGACAGAAAGTTCATTTTCGGTGAGCCAATGAAGCCCGCCACAAACTGGTTGGCGGGGCTGGCGTAAAGATCAAGCGGTCGCCCGACCTGCTCAATGCGGCCATCACGCAGCACCACGATTTTGTCGGCCAGCGTCATGGCTTCGACCTGGTCATGCGTGACATACACCACCGTGGTGTTCAGCTGGGATTTGATCTTGGCCAGCTCAACCCGCATTTCAACCCGCAGCGCAGCGTCGAGGTTGGACAAGGGTTCGTCGAACAAAAACATGCGCGGCTCACGCACGATGGCGCGGCCAATGGCAACCCGCTGCCGTTGCCCGCCAGACAGATCTTTGGGCCTGCGCTTGAGCAGGTGTTCAATCTGCAAGGTCTTGGCGGCGGCAGCGACCTTGGTGGCGATGGCCTGAGGTTCGACCTTGGCAATCTTCAAACCAAAACCCAGGTTCTCAGCCACTGTCATGTGAGGGTAGAGGGCATAGGACTGAAACACCATGGCGATGCCGCGTCTGGCGGGTTGCTGGTCCGTCACATCTTCGTTGTCCATCAGGACTTCGCCGCCGGTGCACTCCTCCAGACCGGCAATCATGCGAAGCAGGGTGGACTTGCCGCAACCGGAAGGCCCCACAAACACACAGAATTCCCCGTGCTCGACCGTCAGGTCCAGTCCGTGAATGACGGTTGCATCGCCAAAAGACTTGGATACAGCTTTCAGTTCAAGCCGCGCCATGCAAAACCTCTTGTCGATCGATCACGTCATTGAGCGCACTTTGGGGTAAAAGCAGGTCATCCAGATCGTCCAGAAACGCGTCCACATCCTGTTCATCGAGTCCGTCCAGCGTGGGCCCGGCAATGCGCTGCATCGTGCTGCCAATCAGGCCCCGGCGCTTTAGGACGTACTTGGTCAGCGACCAGCGGAACACGGCCTGTATGTTGAGCACAGGCAGCATGCGGGTGAAGATGTTGCGCACCATGGCCCCCTGCCCGGCGCGATGGGCAGCAAACAGGGCCACATGCACCTCGGCCAGCTCAATCGCCGGCATGGTGCCGCAGGCCCCCCGGCGCAACTCATCGGTGATGTAGCGCCCACCAGCCCCGCCAAAGACGCCCAGCAAAGACGGGGGCACAGCAGCCAGAATCACGCTCAGACGCTGCCCGCTGGGAAGCGCTTCTTCCTTGACATAGCGAATGGCCGGAACCGCCTTCAGAATCTCGACCAAAACCTCGGGGTCCAGCCCCGCACCCACCGGCGGCGGCACGTTTTGCAGCATGATGGCGGCACCCGGCAAGGCGCTGGCAATGTCGGAGAAATAGGCGATTTGGTCCGCCGCAGTTTTCCGGTCAGGCGGCGCTGCAATCATCAGCGCGAAGGCACCGCCTTTCAGCGCCTCCGTGGCCAGCCGCAGGGTCACCGCGATATCGCCGCTGGTCACACCGGCGATGACGGGCACGCGCCCTGCCGTCTCTTGCAGAACAACAGCAGTGAGCTCCCGGCGCTCCTGCTCGCTCAGCTGGGAGAACTCGCTGGCGACGCCGGGGTAGGTCATGCCATCCACACCGCTCTTCAGCAGGTAGCGCACAAGGGTTCGCAGGCCATGCACGTCGGGTGCCTTCTGGGCGTCAAACGGTGTGGGCAGCACCGGATAAACGCCGGTTGCTGAGCGCGATTGGGAGTGGGATTGGGAGTGGGATTGAGATTGGTTCATGGTTTCAGTCATCTTCAGCCAGTTGGATGGGTTTGCGGCCCCACCAGCCGCGGATTTTGGGAGACACCAGCGCCGAGGGCGCCAGCGCTGTCAAGCCGCCGTCAACGGGCAAGTCCACCCCGGTCACAAAGCTGGCTTCATCGGACGCAAGGTAGATCACCGCATTGGCAACGTCTTCTGGAATGCCGACGCGGCCGATGGGGTAGGCCTCTTTGTCCAGCCGCAGGTCGGCCACCGAGCGGCCTTCCAGCGTGCGGGCGGTCATGATCAGCCCCGGTGCCACCGCATTGCAACGGATGCCGTAGGGGCCGTATTCGACGGCGAGCTGTTTGGTCAAAGCCCTGATGCCACCCTTCGCGGCGGTGTAGGCGGCCAGGTTGGGGTTAGCCGTGATCTGGTTGACGGAGCTGAGGTTGACGATGCTGCCCTTACGGGCCTTCATCATGTGTGGCAGCACCGCGCGGCAGGCCCTGAAGACTGACGACAGTGCGGAGTCAATCGTGCTTTCCCATTCGTCGTCTGTGCACAGGTGGGCGGGCCGCTCGGTATAGGCCACGGCGTTGTTCACCAAAATGTCGATGCGGCCAAACTTTGCCATGGCCTGCTTCACCACCGCCACCATGGCGGCCTTGTCAGACACGTCCACCACCTTGACCATCTGGTCCGGCAGACGCTTCTTCAAAGCGCGAGCGGAAGCCTTGTCACGCTCCAGCGCAATCACCTGGCAGCCCTGCGCGGCAAAGCCCGTGGCAATGGCCTCGCCAATGCCACGGCCAGCCCCTGTGACGATGGCGACCTTGTTGTCAAGTCTCATGATTTCACCGCGCCGGCGGTCAGGCCCTGAATGAAAAAGCGCTGGAGAAACGCGAAGCCGATGACCACGGGCAGCGAACTGATGATGGAAGCCGCCATCGCTCCGGCCCAGTCGCTCTTGCTCTCCCCGATGTAGTTCAGCAGCAAGCCGGGGCCGACCGTGCGCAGCTCGGGCTTGGTGATCAGCGTGAGTGAGAAC
>JANOAP010000606.1:0-9633 GCA_031411175.1 Rhodoferax sp.
GCGTTGGTGAAGACCACCACGCGGCTGAGCTTGCTGCTCAGGCGGGTGTGCAGCAGCTCGTCACGCAAGTGCACCACACCGTTCCAGCCATCAAAGCAATGGTCTACCACCAGCCCGGCGCAATCCACATCCAGCCCGTGCGTCAATGTGCGGTGCGTTGGCAAACTCAGGGAGTCCATCTCCCAGCGACCAGTTGCCTCAAAGGCAATGTGGCTGTGTGGGCGCTTCACAAAATACGGGTGCCAGCCCAGGCCAACGGGCGTGGGCGAGGCCGATTGATTGGTGATGCTCAAAGTCACCTCCAGCTCGTTGGCCGTCAGACGAAACGCCTGCGAGGTATCAAACGCAAAAGGCCACGAGGCATCGGGCTTGTGCTCGTAAGACAACAAGGCGAAGTGGTCATCGGCCTCCAGCACGGCCCAGGGCCGCTGCCAGCCCACGCCGTGGATCGCATATGGCTCATCGCCATTGTTTTTGACCAGCGGATGGCTGGTGCCATTCCATTGCAGCGTGGCCTGCCCGATGCGGTTTGAAAACGGCACCAGCGGGTAACTGCCCGACTGGCGGGCCGTGCTCAAGGCGGCTGCACCGGGGGAGCGCAGCACGGGCACTTCATCAAACCACAGCCCGGCAATGCAGGCACCCATGGCGGGGGCGATTTCACAGCGGAATCCATTCACGGCAAGCACAAGGGGCGAGGTCATTGATTGCGTCTCCTGGGCTGCATTGTGCCTTGCGGTCAGCCCAGGTTTCGGCCCAGAAAACGCAAGCTGCGGTCCCAGGCCTGCCGCGCCCACACCGCGTCGTACTGGGTGGCGGGGATGCGGCCCGGGCCCACTGCCGTTTCATTCGCAAAAGCGTGATGCGCCAGGTAGCGGTGGAAGTCGAACGACACACCGGCGGTGCGCAGCTTGTCTTCCAGCGCGGCCACGGTGTCGATCTTGAAAAACTCGTCTTGTGTGGCCCAATGCCCCTGCACGGGCACACGAATTTTGCTGGCGTCAATGTAGTCAAGCGGCGGGCAGCCATACCAGACCACGCCCGCATCGACCTCGGGCACATTGGCCAGCGCCAGCAGCGTCAGCGCGCCACCCATGCAAAAGCCCGTGACGCCAACCTTGGGTGCACGCGTCTTGAGATATTGAACGGCACCCCGGACGTCCTGCGAGGCGGCGTCGCCAAAATTCAGCGCCGACATCAGATGGTGTGCCTCTTCGGCCTCAACCGTTGACTTGCCCCGGTAGAGGTCAGGCACCAGCGCCTGATAACCGGCGGTCGCAAGGCGGTCTGCCACGCCACGAATCTGCGCGTTCAGGCCCCACCACTCCTGAATCACCACAATGGCGGGCGCGCCTGTGGCCTGTGCCGGTTCTGCCAGATAGCCCTGAACGGCCTGCCCGTCCGGGCGCTTGAAATTCACCATGGTTCCCATTGCTTTTCTCCAGAAGTTTGAGTTGAAAACAACATGTTATTCGTAACAGGTGGCCCCAGGGGGTTGACGAAAAAAATCCCGCAAAAGCCTGGGCTCCTGCGGGATTAAATTCGTTCTCTCGTACTCTACTTACTCTAACCTTGGGGCAACCTGCTGCAGTACCCGAGGGCACTGCAGCGTGTGCGGGGGAAACGAAACGCCTGGCCGTGCTTACCGGTTGTAGGCAGTCTCGCCATGTGACGTGATGTCCAGGCCTTCGCGTTCGTCTCCTTCTGGAACACGCAGACCAATCACCAGGTCAACAATCTTGTAAGCAATCAGCGACACCACGGCCGACCATACGACGGTCAACAGCACGGCCTTGGCCTGAATCCAGACTTGATCCATCACGGGCACGGATGTCACCGTGGCGGTTACCCAGTCACCCACCAGGCCTGGGCCGCCCAGCGCCTGGCTGTTGAACACACCGGTCAGCAAGGCACCCACGATACCGCCCACGCCGTGCACACCAAACACGTCCAGTGAGTCATCGGCACCCAGCATTTTCTTGAGGCCATTCACACCCCACAGGCAGGCGAAGCCCGCCACGAAGCCGATGACGATGGCACCCATCAGGCCCACGTTGCCGCAAGCCGGCGTGATCGCCACCAGACCCGCCACTGCGCCAGACGCAGCACCCAGCATGGATGCCTTGCCGCGCATCAGCGCTTCACCCAGACACCAGGCCAGCACCGCAGCGGCCGTGGCAGAGAAGGTGTTCATGAAAGCCAGCACGGCCGTGTTGTTGGCTTCCAGTGCCGATCCAGCGTTGAAGCCAAACCAGCCCACCCACAACATGGAGGCACCGACCATGGTCAGCGTCAGGCTGTGAGGCGCCATGGCTTCCTTGCCATAACCCGTGCGCTTGCCAATCACGAAGGCACCCACCAGGCCGGCCACAGCCGCGTTGATGTGCACCACGGTGCCGCCAGCGAAGTCCAGCGCGCCCCACTGCCAGATCAAACCGGCCTTGGCGTTGGTTGCGTCAACCACTTCCTTGGCCGTGTAGGCATCAGGCCCCATCCAGAACCACACCATGTGGGCAATCGGGGTGTAGCTGAAGGTGAACCACAGCGCCATGAACAGCAGCATCGCCGAGAACTTGATGCGCTCGGCAAACGCGCCGATGATCAGGCAGCAGGTGATGGCCGCAAAGGTGGCCTGGAACGCCATGAAGAGCAGCTCAGGTATGTACACGCCTTTGCTGAACGTGGCCGCCATGGCGAACTCGCCTTTCGCCGGGTCAAACAAGCCCTTCATGAACATCCGGTCCAGACCGCCGATGAACTGATTGCCTTCGGTGAAGGCCAGGCTGTAGCCGTAAATGCACCACAGCACCACGATCATTGAGAAGGTCACAAAGATCTGCATCAGCACCGACAGCATGTTCTTGCTGCGAACCAGGCCGCCGTAAAACAAGGCCAGGCCAGGCACAGACATCATGATGACGAAGGCGGTGGCCACGATCATCCATGACACGTCACCCTTGTTGGCGACGGGTGCTGGCGCGGCGGAAGCGGCAGCCGCCGGTGCAGGGGCTGCAACAGCGGCAGCGGGAGCGGCTGGTGCGGCGGCTGCGGGCTTTGCATCAGCCGGTGCAGCAGCCGCTTCGGAAGCAGCAGGTGATGCGGGTGTTGCCTGAGCCATGGCCAACGCGCCAAAGCCGAGCAGGCCGATCCCCAATGCAAGGGACGCAATTAGTTTTTTCATTTTTTGTGTTCTCTTTTTGGTGGGGTGTTGCCGCCTTACAGCGCTTCCTTGCCGGTTTCACCGGTACGGATGCGCACGACTTGCTCCAGGTTGTACACAAAGACCTTGCCGTCGCCGATCTTGCCGGTGCGGGCCGCGCCTTCTACGGCTTCAATCACGCGGTCGACGAGTTCGTCAGAAATGGCCGCTTCAATCTTGACCTTGGGCAAAAAGTCCACCACATACTCTGCACCGCGGTACAGCTCTGTGTGGCCTTTTTGACGCCCAAAGCCCTTGACTTCGGTGACGGTAATGCCCTGCACACCGATGGCTGACAAGGCTTCACGCACCTCGTCGAGCTTGAACGGTTTGATGATGGCCGTTACGAGTTTCATAGGGGTCTCCTGGAATATGGGGGCGGGGAATCAGAAGCTGTACTTGAGGCCAACCGCAGCGCCGTTCTTGCCGAGGAAGTTGTTGTTGCCATTTGAATTGACATAGACGGTCTGGTTGGCATCCGTGCCATACAAGGCCAGGCTGGCAGAGAAGCCATTGCCAAAGTCTTTGCCCAGCGTGACCGAGTAATCGGTGTAGTCAAATGCGTTGCCAGCCTGGCCCTTGACCGACTGGCGGCCCACGTGAGGCGTCAAGGTAAAGCCGCTGCCGACGTCAAGGTTGGCGCTCAGGTCCCAGTAGTTACTGGCGCTGCTGTTCAGGAAACCCAGGAAATTGCCCGTGGCGTGGCTGTATTTGAGGGTGGCAACACCAAAAGTGAGGGCACCGTAGACCTCGGTGGTGTTGGCATCCGTTGCGCCACCTGCTCCGGGCGTACCGGCCGCGCCAGAGTTGTTGCCCGGGTACAAGTAACCAATCACGCCCACATCAAAGCCCAGGCCTTTGGTGATTTCGCCCTTGAAGCCGCCATACAGGTCCAGCTCCCAGTCACCGTTGGTGGCACCGTTGAACTGCTTCACCCAGCTGACATTCGAAGCCCAGGCACCCGCGTAAAAACCGCTTTTGTGAGCAAAGTCAACGCCGCCTTGCAAGGCACCGCCGTAGTTGGACTGAGTCAAGCCACGGAAACGGTAGTCGCTGACCACGCCCACGTTGTATGACAAGGTGTAGTCCGGCTCTGGGGCTTTGGTTTGTGCCATGGCACCCGTACCGACCAACAGTGCAGCAGCGAGGAAAGAATACTTTGTCGTCAAGTTCATGGAAAGCTCCGAGAGGTTAAAGGATGTAGTCACTATGCACAGACCGTGCCAATCGTGTTTCACCAAAATCATTCCCCTGCTGTAAACCTGATCGGATCACGTGCGTTATATGATCTGTATAAATACACAGCTTGCACCACTTGAGTGCTGATTTGCATTGTTTTTGCGTTGAACACGCACCAACTTAGGTAAAAATTTAAATGAGTTTGTCTTTGGTGCAAAGTCGGGCATTAATCGGCCTGAATGCCGCCGCAGTCACCGTTGAGGTGCATCTGGCCAGCGGCCTCCCCAGCTTCACCTTGGTGGGGCTGGCCGAAGTCGAGGTGAAAGAAGCCCGTGAGCGTGTGCGCTGCGCCATCCAGAACGCCGGGCTTGAGTTTCCCAACAACAAGCGCATCACCGTCAATCTGGCCCCGGCCGACCTGCCCAAAGACTCCGGCCGCTTTGACTTGCCCATCGCCATGGGCATTTTGGCGGCCAGCGGCCAGGTGGACGGCAGCAAGCTGGAGGGCCACGAATTCGCGGGCGAACTGTCCCTGTCAGGCGAGTTGCGCCCCGTTCGCGGGGCCCTGGCCATGAGCCTGGCCCTGCACGCCGGCAAGGTCACGACCCGGCTGGTGCTGCCCCCGGAAAGCGCCGAAGAAGCCGCCCTGGTGCCTGATGCCCATGTTTACCGTGCCAGGCATTTGCTGGATGTGGTGCGCCATTTTTTGCCCCAAGCGCCTGCCGACCTGCCAGACCCCACGCCCGATGGCTGGGCCCGCATCATGGCCACCCCCATGGCAGTCAGTGCCCACTACGCGGATCTGGCAGACGTCAAAGGCCAGGCGGGGTCCAAGCGCGCATTGGAGATTGCCGCCGCAGGGGGCCACAGCCTTCTCTTGGTGGGGCCGCCGGGTGCGGGCAAGTCCATGCTGGCCCAACGTTTTGCGGGCTTGTTGCCGGCCATGACCGTTGAAGAGGCACTTGAGAGCGCTGCCGTGGCGTCTCTGGGCGGGCGCTTTTCGCTGGCCCGCTGGGCCCAGCGCCCCACTTGCAGCCCGCATCACACCGCCAGTGCCGTGGCCCTGGTGGGTGGTGGATCGCCGCCGCGCCCCGGCGAAATTTCACTGGCGCACCATGGCGTGCTGTTTCTTGATGAGTTGCCCGAGTTCCCGCGTGCCGCACTGGAGGCCCTGCGCGAGCCACTGGAAACCGGCACCATCACCATTTCGCGGGCAGCGCGGCGCTCTGAGTTCCCTGCCCGCTTTCAGATGATTGCGGCCATGAACCCTTGCCCCTGCGGCTACCTGGGCTCGCCCCAAAAGCCCTGCCGGTGCACACCCGACCAGGTGGCCCGCTACCAGGGCAAGCTCAGCGGCCCGCTGATTGACCGCATTGATCTGCACGTGGAAGTGCCGGCCATGCCTGCTAATGAACTGCTGCAGGCACCCCCCGGGGAGTCAACCGCCAGCATCCGCGAGCGCTGCACAGCGGCCAGAACGCGGGCAATGGAGCGCCAGGGCAAATCCAATCAGGCCTTGCAGGGCAAAGAGATTGACGACCACCTGCTGCTGGACGATGCCGCTGCCAAGTTTTTGAACGTGGCAGCCGCGCGGCTGGGCTGGTCGGCCCGCAGCACGCACCGTGCCCTGAAAGTGGCGCGCACCATTGCCGATCTGGCCGGTGCGCGCACCACCCAGGTCACCCATCTGGCTGAGGCCATGCAGTACCGGCGGGCATTGCGCACCAGCGCTTAGTCAATTCTGGTCAGTGCCGGTTCAATGCGCTCGGGCGCGACGAATGACCCGGTGGCAACAGACCCTGAAACATATCGGTGATTTGCGCCAACCGTTCACGCGCAAGCGCTTCACCGCAGCGGCCCGCCAGCAAGGTCATGATGTCGCTGCGCAAGTACCACAGCGTCAGCACATGCGGCGCGCACCGTAACCGGGCCACAACCACCGCCCGCTCGTCACTGGGCGGCGCATCGCGCACGGCGTCAAGCATGGCCGCCCGGATGTCCTCGATGCCGCTTTCCAGACGCGGGTCTGCCGGTGCCTCCTGAAACAGGCTGATCAGGCTTGATGCAAATTTAGATTTCTTCCAACTCATACTTTCAACCGGGCAACTTACGAAAACTGGACGCCCGTCGATTGAAGCACCCCCCTTCAGCGCCGGCCGTAACATTTCGTTATGACATGTAACGACATCGGCGAGGCCGTGTACCATTGCCGCCCTAGGGTTTATTTACGTGATGCATGTTCACGTACGGCGCAAAATACAGACACGCCACAAACGGTCACATAAATTGAAGTTGGAAGACAAACCGGACACGTCGCCAGGCCCGTTATTTCATGATCGGTCCAGCAGGGAGTGGCTAGGGCTTATCTTGTTGCTGGTAGCCGTTTTTTCTCTGGGCGGGTTTTTGCTGTCCCGTGAAGGCAGCAAAGTGGCTTCGCGGGAACGCCAGCGGCTGGAGGGGCAGGCACGTGTCATTGAAGAAAACATCATGCGCCAGCTGCAGGGCGCCAATGCTGCGCTCGCGGGTGTTCGCTATGATCTGGTGTCCGGTGATCACGGTGTCGAGCGAAGTTCCCTCACCCTGAATCTGAAAGTGCTGTCTGCAGCCATGCCGGGCGTGCGCTCCTTGATCGTCACAGATGCGCAAGGCACGATCACAGATTCCAACCAGCGCCAGATCATTGGCCAGAATTTCAGCCATCGGGCTTATTTCAAAATCCCCCAGGCCGACGCGGATGCCTCCACGCTTTATGTCTCGCCGCCCTTCCGCTCGGTGCTGGGGGCGTACGTAATCAATGTCACGCGGGTCATGATCGGTTCAGACGGCAAGTTTGCGGGCGTGGTGTCCGCTGCCCTGGACCCGGCCTACTTTGAGATCGTGATGCGATCGGTGCTGTACACCGATGACATGTCCGTCCAGCTGGTCCATGGCGATGGTATGGCGCTGTTGTCGACACCGGCCAACGAAAAGCTGTTGCAAACCAGTCTGAACGTGCCTGGCTCCGGCTTCAGCCGTCACATGGCCAGTGGGCAACTGGTCAACCTGTTTGATGACGACGCGAACCAGGGTGGCGACGTCCGCATGCTGGCCATTCGCAGCGTGATGCCCCCGAGCCTGCGCATGGACAAACCCCTTGTCGTAATGGTCAGCCGGGATCTGAATGCCGTGTACGCGCCCTGGCGCGAAGATGTGCGTACCTTTGTGTTCTTTGCGGCCCTGGCCACGCTAGCGTCTTGCATTGCACTGCATTTCAGTCAACGCCGTCGCCAGGCACTGGCGCTGACGCAGGCCAAAACCGAGGAGGCGCGGCGCAGAAGCGCGAGCCGGCTGGAGTTCGTACTCAAGGGAGCTGATCTGGGCTTGTGGGATTGGAATCTCGCATCGGATGAACTGCAAGTCAATGACCGTGAATGGCAAATGATGGGCTACACGCGAGATGAGGTTGTATTGACCCCAGCTTTCTGGAAAGGCCTGATCCACCCGGATGACGGGCCTGCCGTGCTGGCGGCCTTCACCGCCCATATGCAGGGCAAGATTCCGGCCTACCGGATAGAACACAGAATGCGGCACAAGGACGGGCACTGGATGTGGGTGCTGAACCACGCGATGCTCACAGAGCGCGACGCCGCCAACACACCGCTTCGCATGCTGGGAACCCACCTGGATATTTCTGAACGCAAGCGGGTAGACGCGCAAATTGCTGACAACGCGGCCGAGCTGGAGCGCGCCAATGCGCTGCTGTCACGCCTGTCTCTCACCGATGGCCTCACGGGTGTGGGCAACCGGCGGTTGTTTGACCAGACCCTGAGCGCGGAATGGACCCGTGGCACACGCCAGAAGCAGCCTCTGGCCTTGCTGATGATCGACATTGACCACTTCAAACTCTACAACGATTCCTATGGGCATCAGGGCGGTGATGACTGCTTGCGTCGGGTGGCCGACACGCTGGCTAAATGCGTGCTGCGCGGGGGCGAGCTGGTGGCCCGTTATGGCGGAGAAGAGTTTGCCGTGCTTCTGCCGTTCACCGATCTGGCGGGCGCGAAGGTGGTGGCACGGCGCTGCCTGGGTCAATTGAGCGCTGCTGGCCTGCCGCACCGGGCTTCCCCCATTTCGCAATGGCTCACCTTGAGCATTGGCGTTGCCTGCATCACCCCCGAAGCCGGGCGGGCCTCTGACACCCTGGTGCAAGCCGCTGACAAAGCGCTTTACCAGGCCAAGGCCTCCGGGCGCAACCGCTTTGAAAGCACAGACGATCACCCCGATTTGCTACTGATTAAATAGCTGCTCAAGCCCGCCAAATAAGGGCTGGATGCCGTTTTTACTCTCATTTTTTGCAATAATGGTGGCATGATCTGCCTGGATGACCATGAACAAGCGCTATGACCGGGGCCTGGTCGGCTGGCTGTCTCTGGCGCAGCTGATCACCTGGGGCAGTGTCTTCTATTTGTTCGCGCTGGTCATGGAGCCCATTGAGCGCGAACTGGGCCTGAGCCGCGCGCAGTCGTCTCTGGCGTTCAGCCTGGCCCTTTTGGCAGAAGGCGTGCTGGCTTATCAGGTCGGGCGCTGGATTGACCACGGCCATGAACGCCTGGTGATGACAACCGGCTCGCTGTGGCTGGGCATCTGCCTCGCCTTGCAAAGCACGGTCACCAGCATGGCGGGCTTCTACGCGGCATGGATTGGCCTGGGTGCAGGCATGGCCGCCACGCTGTACACGCCCGTGTTTGCGGTGGTCACGCGGCGCTTCCCTGGCGATTTCCGCCGCGCCATCATCACCATGACATTTCTGGGCGGCCTGGCCAGCACCGTGTTTGTGCCGCTGATCTACGGGCTGATCGCGCAATTCGGTTGGCGTCACGCGCTCTGGTGTCTGGCGGCGTTCCAGTTTCTGGTATGTGCGCCGCTGCATTTTCATTGCCTGCGTGATGCCCCCAAACCATCGCCTTCGCCGCCTGCGCCGCCCACGCTTTCCAGCGACGCGGCCGGGTCAGGAGCTGGCAACAAGCACCCAGCCTCATTGGCCCGCCATCTGACCAGCGCGCCCTACCTGCTGATTGTCGTCTTCACGGTATTGACGATGGCCATCACGGTGGCGCTGCCGGCCCACCTCATCAACCTGCTGCGCGAGCAGGGGCTGGGTGATGGCTGGGCCATTGCCGTGCCCGCCAGCATCGGCGTGTGTCAGGTGGTGGGCCGGCTGATGCTGTATTTCTTTGAGCGCCACTTTGACGTGCACACCGCCAACCGCGTGATTC
>JANOAP010000607.1:0-3089 GCA_031411175.1 Rhodoferax sp.
TGATTTCCTTTTGCGTGGTGCACATACCTCAAGTCTTTCGAATAATTTATGACTGCAATCATTTTCAGGCTGATTTTAGGCACTTACCGGATAGCCGTCCCCTGACTACTGTGGATATGGCTGAATGTACTGAAATCTTTCCTTTTGCAAAATATCTTCACACGGCTTTGCATAGTCCAGTTCGACCGCAATGGCACGTCGCGGATGCCAAAGCCGGTCAGGTTTTGATCAATGGCCCTCTGCCCATTCGCTTTTACCCCCAGTTCACGTTACATGATCTCTGTCACCCGTTTGACACCGCCCAGGCAACGCCAGGCCGGGCTTTTCTCCCGGTTTCCCAAGCGAAGGCCCTGCCGCCCGCCGCTGTACGGCTGGTCATTTGCAATTCAGTATTGACTCTCTTGCCAAGCCCGGTTTCTTGATTTATGCTAAGTTCAATTAAGAAAGTAATAAAAACTTTTTGATCGGAGACAAGGTTTGGACGAAGCTCAAAACTCCCTGCTGGGAACCTGGCAACTGGTGCGCTGGGAAATCACTTATGGCGATGGCCGCACGCCTACTCTGCCGTTTGGCGCAGAGGCCACCGGGCTGATCCTTTACGCCCATGACGGCTGGATGAACGCCTGCATTGCACGCGGCGGGCGCACCCGGCTGTCCAGCGAAAGCGTGCGCAGCGCGCCTGAAGCCGAGCGGCTGGCTGCCTTTGAGAGCTTCTTCCAGTACGCAGGGCGTTACGAGGTGCGCACCGCCCATGACCAGCAGCAGGTGGTGCACAGCGTCACGCATTCGCTCAACCCCAACTTCGTCGGCACCCGGCAGGTGCGCAACATGACTTTCGCCGCTGACGGTGGGCTCACCCTGTCGGCTTCCGACACGGTGCCGGGCACCGATGTGGCCCGCCATCACCGGCTCATCTGGTCACGCCAGGCACCGGTATCCCATGGAGCTTCGACGTGAACCTGTTTGAGAAGCATCGCCCCACGTTTGAGCGCGCCCAACTGGCGTGCCGCGAGCGCTATTGCTGGAGCCCGTTCCCGGATCTGCCCGCCAAATACCCCAACGCTGCCGAGGCGCAGGCCGCTGGGCTGAAGGCCTACCAGGCCCATCTGGGCAGCCGGTTCGACTTGAAGCAGCCTGGCCAGGTGGTCGCCGAGGTGGGCGAAGAAGTGTCACCGTACACGCAGCAGGCATTGGGCATCCGCTACCCGCAGGCGGAGGTTGACCCTCTTTTTGACGCGGCCGAATTGGCCATGGTCAGCTGGGCGGGCGCGTCCATCGACACCCGCATCGGCGTGCTGATGGAGGTGATTGACGTCATCTACCGCGAGCACCTGTTTGAGATCGCGCAGTCGGTCATGCACACCGCTGGCCAGAGCTACAACATGGCGTATGCCGGGTCCGGCGTTAACGCGCTGGATCGTGGCATCGAGGCGCTGGTGTACGCGCATCAGGCGATGAGCGCGGTCGCGCCGTCTGCTCGCTGGGAGCGCCAGTTTGGCCCGTCCAAGATCGTGCTGGACAAAACCTACCGTCTGATTCCCCGGGGTGTGGCGGTATGTTTCTCGTGCGCCAGCTTTCCCACCTGGAACGCATGGCCGTCAATGATGGCCAGCCTGGCTACGGGCAATGCCGTCATCGTGAAGCCGCACCCGGCCACCGTGCTGCCCATGGCGATATCGGTGCGGGTGTTCCGCCAGGTGCTGGCCGCGTCAGGCTTTGATGCCAACTTGGTCACCCTGGCGCTGGACACCACCGCCGAGCCCATCGGCAAGCTGCTCGTCAAGCACCCCAAGACTGCCATTGTGGATTTCACCGGCAGCGTGCGCTTTGGCCAATGGGTGGAGCAAAACGCATACCCCGCACTGTGCTTTACGGAAACTGCTGGCTGCAACACGGTGGTGTTGGAGTCTGCCGACGACCTGGACGCCGCACTGCGCAGCCTGGCCACCACGCTGTGCATGTTCAGCGCGCAGATGTGCACCAGCCCGCAAAATATTTATGTGCCATCGGGTGGCGTCAAGACACCGCAAGGCACCGTGCCGCTCAATGAGGTGGCGCGCCGTTTGGCCGAGGCGGTGGCGGCCTTGACAGCCGACCCCAAGAAAGCCGCCATGATTCTGGCGACCATCCAGTCGCAGCACACGCTTGATTTGCTATCAAATATGGAGCTTATTAAGCAATCTGGACAGGGGCTAGAGGCCTCGACCCGGGGTTTTGCCAAAATACTTCTTAAACCTGGCCCTTATGCGCACCCGGAATTTCCTGAGGCTCGCACCAGCACGCCGCTGATGCTGCAGGTGGACAAGACCCACCGCGACCTGTATGGCGAGGAGCGCTTTGGCCCCATCAGCTTTGTGATTGCGTGTGACGACGCGGCCGACGCCTTGCACCAGGCCACAACAGACGTGAAAGAGTTTGGCGGCCTCACCGCGTTTTTGTATTCCACCGACGACGCCTACATCGCCAAAGCAGAAGCAGCCTATGCCCGCGCCGGTGCGCAGCTCACCATCAACCTTACGGGTGCCATGCCCCTGAACTTTGCCGCCGCCTACAGCGACTACCACGTGACCGGCCTGAACCCGGCAGGCAATGCGGCATTGACCAGCCTGGCCTTTGTGGCCAGCCGGTTTTGCATCACCCAGTCGCGTCGGCCTGCGCCCGCAGCGGTCGCGTCCAACGTCACGTCCGCCACCCAGTCCAGCACGGCCTCCAGCGCCACCTGATCCTCCACTTGACTCGCCCAGACAAAGGAAACTGCCATGAACTCACGCACCGCCCCCGAAAATCTCGCGCCCTTCGGCGAAGACTATGGCCCGCTGCTCACGGGTGTTTACGCGCCCGTGATGCAGGAGTTGGCGCTCAAGGACCTCAAGCTCATCAAGGGCAGCATCCCCAAAGACCTCAACGGCGTCTACCTGCGCGCGGGCCCCAACGCACGCTATGCGCCCAATGGCCGCTACCACCCGTTTGATGGCGATGGCATGGTGCATGCGGCGCACTTCGACAATGGCCAGCTCACCTACCGCAACCGCTGGGTGCAGACCGAGGGCTTTGTAGAGGAACAGGACGCCGGGCAAGCCACTTACTAC
>JANOAP010000608.1:0-13168 GCA_031411175.1 Rhodoferax sp.
GGACCCGATTTCCCTGGGTACGGCGGCGCGCTTGATCCGCCAGTTGAACGATGCCATGGGCCTGACCAGCATCGTGGTGTCACATGATCTGGATGAGACCTTTGGCATTGCCGATCAGGTCATCATCCTGGCCAACGGCAAGATCGCGGCGCAGGGCACACCGGATGAAGTACGCAACAGCACCGACCCCCTGGTGCACCAGTTTGTGAATGCATTGCCCGATGGGCCGGTGCGTTTTCATTACCCCGGCCCGTCGATTGAGCAGGATTTTTCTGCGGGGCTGGGGAAGGGAACCCAATCATGAGCTGGTACAAGCCGTCTGATGTCGGGTTTGCCGTGCGTAACAAGCTGGCAGATATCGGGCATGGTGCGCGCCTGTTTGTGCAACTGCTGTCTTTGCTGGGCGCTAGCCTGAAACGGTTTGGCCTGGTGCGGGACCAGATTCATTTTCTGGGTAATTATTCGCTGGCCATCATCACGGTGTCGGGCCTGTTCGTGGGCTTTGTGCTGGGCCTGCAGGGTTACTACACTTTGCAGCGTTATGGGTCGTCCGAAGCCCTGGGCCTGCTGGTGGCCTTGAGTCTGGTGCGAGAGCTGGGGCCGGTGATCACGGCCCTGCTGTTTGCGGGCCGGGCGGGCACGTCGCTCACGGCTGAAATCGGCTTGATGAAAGCGGGCGAACAGCTCAGTGCGATGGAGATGATGGCGGTGGACCCGGTGCGCCGCATTCTGGCACCCCGTTTTTGGGCCGGTGTCATCACCATGCCGTTGCTGGCCGCAGTGTTCAGCGCTGTTGGCATTGTGGGGGGCTGGGTGGTTGGGGTGTTGATGATTGGCGTGGACTCCGGCGCGTTCTGGAGCCAGATGCAGGGCGGCGTTGACGTGTGGCGCGACGTGGGCAACGGCGTGCTTAAAAGCGTGGTGTTCGGGCTCACCGTGACCTTTGTCGCACTGGTACAGGGGTTTGAGGCACAGCCCACGCCCGAAGGTGTTTCACGCGCCACCACGCGTACGGTGGTGGTGGCTTCGCTGGCCATTCTGGGTCTGGACTTCATCCTGACCGCGTTGATGTTCAGTATTTGAGATGTTCAAGGAGAGACGAGATGCAACGCTCGGCAAATGATTTCTGGGTTGGCCTGTTTGTGCTGATTGGTGCGTCGGCGCTGCTGTTTCTGGCGCTTCAGTCGGCCAACCTGCTGACGCTGAGTTTTCAGTCGACCTACAAGGTGACGGCCAAGTTTGACAACATAGGCGGGCTCAAGCCCAAGGCGGCGGTCAAAAGTTCTGGCGTGGTGGTGGGGCGTGTGGAGGCCATCACATTTGATGACAAGTCGTTTCAGGCCCGCGTGACGCTGGCCATGGAAAACCGCTACGCTTTCCCCAAAGACAGCTCGCTTAAAATTCTGACCAGCGGTTTGCTCGGGGAGCAATACGTCGGTATTGAGGCCGGGGCTGAGGAAAAGCCGCTGGCAGCTGGTGACAATATCACCACCACGCAATCTGCCGTTGTGCTGGAAAATCTGATCAGTCAGTTTCTCTACAGCAAGGCCGCAGACGGGACGACGCCACAAGCAGGTAAAGACAAAAAATGAGATCGGAAAAATGAGATTGAACAAGCGCCGCATGGGCGGTGCCCGGGTACGATCAATGGCACGCGTCGGCATAGGAGCCGCAGCGCTGGGCATGGTGCTGGGCGGCTGTGCTACCGGGCCGAATGCCAACCCCCGTGACCCCCTGGAGCCGCTGAACCGAAGCGTGTTTTCTTTCAATGACGCGCTGGACCGCGCCTTGCTCCAGCCGGTTGCGACTGCCTACAAGCAGGTGGTGCCGCAGCCCGTGCGCAGTGGGGTGGGCAATTTCTTTGCAAACCTGGAAGATGCCTGGTCGGCCGCCAACAGCGTCGTGCAGTTCAAGGGGCAAGCGGCGGCCGAAAGTGCCCTGCGCTTCGGCGTGAACACGTTTTTTGGCCTCGTGGGCGTGATTGACCTGGCCAGCGACCTCGGTATCGAGCGGCACTCAGAAGACTTCGGCAAGACCCTTGGCCATTGGGGCGTAGGTTCCGGCGCCTATATTATGTTGCCGTTCTTGGGGCCGTCGACCTTGCGAGACGCGCTGGCTTTGCCGGTGGATTTCCGCTTTGACATCGTCAGCAATATTGAGCACGTACCTACCCGCAATACGTTGAAGGCCGTCAACCTGATCGACTCGCGGGCAAGTCTGTTGAATGCGACTGCGGTGATTGAAGGCGCTGCGCTGGACAAATACAGCTTTACCCGCGATGCGTTTCTGCAACGTCGGCGCAACGCGATCTTTGATGGCAATCCGCCCGACGAAGATCCCGATGTCAAGGCCGAGAAGGCACCCGCCAAATAAAGAAGGCCACGGGTAGCACAGCCGGATTGCCCCCCGGTCAGTCCGGTTTGCGACTGGCGCGTTATTGGAATTGCACGGGCCGCTGGCCCTTGAAGGAAGAAAGATGAATCGTCGTTTTTTGAATCACCTCGCCGTATCGGTGCTTTGTGGTGCCTCTGCCTTGCTGGCGATGCCTGCCATGGCTGCGGATGAGACCGCCGATGGGCTGATCAAGCGGCTGTCAACCGAGGTGATCGACAGCATCAAGGCAGACAAGGCCATCCAGGCCGGGGACATGTCGCGCGTGGTCGCCTTGGTTGACACCAAAATCATGCCCAATGTGAATTTCCAGCGCATGACCGCCTCGGCTGTGGGTCCGGGCTGGCGTCAGGCCACGCCCGACCAGCAAAGACGCCTGCAAGAAGAGTTTAAAACCTTGCTGGTGCGTACCTATGCCGGTGCCCTGGCCCAGGTCAGTGACCAGGTGATTGCGGTCAAGCCCATGCGTGCAGGCGCGGACGACACCGAAGTCGTCGTGCGTACGGAAGTCAAGGGCCGGGGTGATTCCATCCAGCTCGACTACCGCTTGGAGAAAACGGCAGGCCAGGGGGCTGGCTGGAAAATTTACAACCTGAATGTGCTCGGTGTCTGGCTGGTGGAAACCTACAAAAGCCAGTTTGCGCAGGAAATCAATGCCAAAGGCATAGACGGCCTGATTGCCACACTGGCCGACCGCAACAAAGCCAACGCCAAAAAAAGCTGACCATGCTGGTCTTGCCCACCGAACTCACCCACGCGCAGGCGACACCCTGCCTGCGCATGCTGGTGCAGGGCCTGAGGTCAGCGTCTGACATCAACGGTGTGGTGGTGGATGCGTCGGCGTTGCGTCGTTTTGACTCCTCGGCCTTGGCTGTTTTGCTTGAGTTCCGCCGGGAGGCGTTGGCCGCTGGCAAGCACTTTGCCATCCGCGGATTGCCTCAGCGCCTGGAAAGTCTCGCCGCCTTGTACGGCATTGCCGACCTGCTGCCGTCTGCTTGAGCGCGGTCGCCTAGAATAGCGGGCTGCCTATGCCCGCAATCTCTTTTCAGTCCGTCTCCAAAGCCTATCCTTCACCGCGCGGGCCCAAAGGCTCCAGCTTCCTGGCCCTTGACGCCGTCTGCCTTGATATTGAGGAGGGCGAGTTTTTTGGTTTGCTAGGCCCCAATGGCGCGGGCAAGACAACCATGATCAGCATCCTGGCCGGGCTGACCCGTGCCACGGGCGGCAAGGTGTCGGTGCTGGGCAGCGACGTTCAGGTCGATTTCGCCGCAGCCCGCCGCAAACTCGGTGTGGTGCCGCAAGAGCTGGTATTTGACCCGTTCTTCAACGTACGCGAAGCCCTACGCATCCAGTCCGGCTACTTTGGCGTTAAAAACAATGACGCCTGGATTGATGAGCTACTGGAAAGCCTGGGCCTGACTGACAAAGCCAATGCCAACATGCGGCAGCTGTCTGGCGGCATGAAGCGCCGCGTGTTGGTCGCCCAAGCGTTGGTGCACAAACCCCCGGTCATCGTGCTGGACGAGCCCACAGCCGGTGTAGACGTGGAATTGCGCCAGACCTTGTGGCAGTTCATTGCCAAGCTGAACAAGCAGGGCCACACCGTGCTGCTGACCACCCATTACCTGGAAGAGGCCGAGGCCCTGTGTGGGCGCATTGCCATGCTGAAGACTGGCAAGGTGGTGGCGCTGGCGGAAACCTCGGAATTACTCAAGGCGGCTTCCAGCAATGTGCTTCGCTTCAAGATTGATAGCGAACTTCCGCCTGTCCTTAGGGCCAAGGCACGCGTTACGGGCCGTATTGTGCAGTTCCCCGCCCATGATGCCGCTGAGATCGAACAATATTTGGCCGCAGTCCGTGAGGCGGGTCTGGTCGCCCAGGACGTGGAAATCCGCAAGGCTGATCTGGAAGACGTTTTTCTGGACGTCATGAACAAGGGCCATCAGTCGGTGCCGCGAGAGGGACAATTTTTCGACGGGCCGCCCCTAGAAAAATTAGCCCCCACGGGGGGCAGCGCAGTACACGAGGTGACAAGCGTGGGGGCCAAATCATGACGGGCTGGCAAACACTTTTGTACAAAGAGACCTTGCGTTTCTGGAAAGTGGCATTCCAGACCGTGGCCGGCCCCGTGCTCACCGCCATGCTCTACCTGCTGATCTTCGGCCACGCGCTGGAAGCCCACGTCAAGGTCTATGACCAGGTGAGTTACACCGCTTTTCTGGTACCCGGCCTGGCCATGATGAGCCTGCTGCAAAACGCATTTGCCAACAGCTCGTCGTCCCTGATCATGAGCAAGGTCATGGGCAATCTGGTGTTCATCATGCTGGCACCGCTGTCGTACTTGAACTGGTTTGTGGCCTATGTGGGTGCGGCAGTGATTCGGGGCCTGATTGTGGGCCTGGGCGTGTTTGCCGTGTCGTCCTTCTTCACCAGTGTGAGCCTGGTGGCACCGCTATGGATTCTCATCTTCGCCGTGATGGGCGCGGCACTCATGGGCACGCTGGGACTGATAGCCGGACTGTGGGCTGAAAAGTTCGACCAACTGGCAGCGTTTCAGAATTTTGTGGTGATGCCCATGACGTTTCTGAGCGGTGTGTTTTATTCCATTCATTCGCTGCCCAAGTTCTGGCAGGGCGTGAGCCATGTCAACCCGTTTTTCTACATGATTGACGGCTTCAGGTACGGCTTTTTTGGCGTGAGCGATGTGTCGCCCTGGCTCAGTTTGAGCGTGGTGGCCACGGCGCTGGTGCTGGTGGCCGGCATCGCCCTTTACCTGCTGCGCACCGGTTACAAGATTCGTAGCTGAGGCCGCCCCCCATGACTTCCGACGAGCTCAAATCCATCATCACCGCCGGCCTGACTTGCGCGCACTGCGAGCTCGAAGGCGATGGCCGCCATTGGTATGCCACCATCGTCTCGGCGGAGTTTGAAGGCAAGCGCGCCATCCAGCGACACCAGCGCGTGTACGCCACACTCGGTGCGAAAATGCACACCGACGAAGTCCATGCCCTGTCCATGAAGACCTTCACGCCCGCTGAGTGGGCTGCGCAAAGCTGATACCCCGACGGCTTCGGACGCGGGCCAGCAGGGCACCGCACCAGGGCATCAGTTGTCTGGCGAACCGAATCCACATAGAGCGAATTGACTGATCATGATCACACTGGCACTTTCAAAAGGGCGAATCTTCGAGGAAACGCTGCCACTGCTGGCGGCGGCCGGCATTGAGGTTCTGGAAGACCCCGAGACATCGCGCAAGCTCATTCTCACCACCAACCAGCCGGACGTGCGGGTGCTGGTGGTGCGGGCCACCGACGTGCCCACTTATGTGCAATATGGCGGCGCCGACCTTGGCATCACGGGCAAAGACACCCTGATCGAGCACGGCAGTCTGGGCCTCTACCAGCCGCTGGACCTGCAAATTGCCAAGTGCCGCATCAGCGTGGCCGTGCGTGCGGATTTTGACTATGCCTCTGCCGTCAAGCAAGGCAGCCGGTTGCGGGTCGCCACTAAGTATGTGGCCATTGCACGCGAGTTTTTTGCGTCCAAGGGCGTGCATGTGGACCTGATCAAGCTGTACGGCAGCATGGAACTCGCACCGTTGACGGGCTTGTCTGACGCCATCGTTGACCTGGTCTCCACTGGCAACACGCTCAAGGCGAACCACCTGGTCGAGGTGGAGCACATCATGGACATCAGCTCGCGGCTGGTGGTGAACCAGGCCGCGCTCAAGCTCAAGCAGGAGCCCATCCGCAAAATCATCGATGCGTTTGCGGCGGCGGTAGGGGCCAAAGCTGCGTTTAAATAGCTATGAAATTAGTAGCTTCCCCAGCCCGTCTATCAACCTCCAGCGGCACATTTGAGGTTGAATTCAAAGCGCGCCTGCACTGGTCGGCCGAAGCCGATGCCGCCATTGAGCAGCGCGTGGCCGACATCCTGGCCGACGTGCAGCAGCGGGGTGATGCGGCCGTGCTGGCCTACACGCAGCGTTTCGATGGCCTGAGCGCGAGTTCAATGGACGCGCTGGAGCTGTCGCAGTCTGATTTCAAGGCCGCTTTTGAGGCCATTCCTGCCGCCCAGCGCGATGCCCTGCAGGCGGCTGCCGTGCGGGTGCGCCGCTACCATGAGGCGCAAAAGAAGGCTTCGGGCGAAAGCTGGAGCTACCGTGACGAAGACGGCACGCTGCTGGGCCAGAAGGTCACCCCGCTGGACCGTGTCGGCATCTACGTGCCCGGCGGCAAGGCGGCCTATCCGTCAAGCCTGCTGATGAACGCCATTCCGGCCCATGTGGCCGGTGTGGGCGAAATCATCATGGTGGTGCCTACGCCCGCCCGTGGCAGTGTGGCCACAGGTGGCACCGGCACGCACGCTGCGTCCACGCAGGGCGAGCGCAATGTTCTGGTGCTGGCCGCCGCTTATGTGGCGGGCGTCACCCGTGCATTCACCATCGGTGGCGCGCAGGCTGTGGCGGCGCTGGCCTATGGCACGCAGACGGTGCCCAAGGTGGACAAGATCACCGGCCCCGGCAACGCCTACGTGGCAAGCGCCAAGAAGCGGGTGTTTGGCACGGTGGGCATTGACATGATTGCCGGCCCGAGTGAAATCCTGGTGCTGGCCGATGGCAGCACACCGGCCGACTGGGTGGCGATGGACCTGTTCAGCCAGGCCGAGCATGATGAGTTGGCGCAGAGCATCCTGCTGTGTCCTGATGCCGCTTACATCGACGAAGTGCAGGCTGCCATCAACCGCCTGCTGCCCGAGATGCCGCGCGCCGACATCATTGCCAAGTCGCTCAACGGGCGCGGCGCGCTGATTCATACCCGCAGCATGGAAGAGGCCTGCGATATCAGCAACCGCATTGCGCCGGAACACCTCGAAGTCTCCAGCCGCGACCCGCACCGCTGGGAGCCTTTGCTTCGGCACGCCGGTGCGATTTTTCTGGGCGCGTACACCAGTGAGAGCCTGGGCGACTACTGCGCCGGCCCCAACCACGTGCTGCCCACCAGCGGCACGGCGCGGTTTTCCAGTCCGCTGGGGGTCTATGACTTCCAGAAGCGCAGCAGCCTGATTGAGGTCAGCGAAGCGGGCGCGCAAACGCTGGGCAAGATCGCGGCCGAACTGGCTTATGGCGAGGGCCTGCAGGCACACGCGCGCGCGGCGGAAATGCGCCTGTCTCCCAAATCATGATGGTGGTGCCATTTCAATGACCGACGCCAGGACCGACCCAACAACCGGGGATTCAGCCCCCTTCAAGCAGCGCATCCGCCAGGACATTCAGTCCATGCACGCCTACGCCATTCAGGACTCGGTGGGCATGGTGAAGCTTGACGCCATGGAGAACCCGCACCGGTTGCCTGATGCATTGCAAGCCGAGCTGGGTGCACGGCTGGGCCGTCTGGCGCTCAACCGCTATCCGGATGGCCGCGTCAATGACCTGCGCAATGCCCTGGCCACCTACGCGCAAATGCCCGCAGGCTTTGACATCATGCTGGGCAATGGGTCGGATGAGCTGATTTCGCTGCTGGCCATGGCCTGCGATGTGCCCTCAAGCGCGGGCGAGCAAGCCGTTATCTTGGCCCCGGTGCCTGGTTTTGTGATGTACGCCATGAGCGCGCAGTTGCAGGGCTTGAGGTTTGTCGGCGTGCCGCTCACCGCTGATTTCGAGCTTGACGAAGCCGCCATGCTGGCCGCCATCGCGCAGCACAAGCCGGCCATCGTGTACCTGGCCTATCCCAACAACCCCACGGCCAATTTGTGGGACGACGCGGTCATCGCCAGTGTGATTGCCGCGCAAGGCGGGCAGGGCGGTCTGGTGGTGATGGACGAGGCCTACCAGCCGTTTGCCGCACGCAGTTACATCGACGTCATCCGGCAAGACCCGGCGCGCCACGCCCACGTGTTGCTCCTGCGCACGCTTTCCAAGTTCGGCCTGGCCGGTGTGCGGCTGGGCTACATGATGGGCCCCCAAGCCCTGATCGCCGAGCTTGACAAGGTGCGCCCGCCCTACAACATCAGCGTGCTCAACTATGAATGCGCGCTGTTTGCGATCGAGCATTCAGACGTTTTCAAGGCACAAGCCTATGAATTGATTGATCAGCGCGCTATCATTTTGGAAGCGTTGAAGAGCTTGCCGGGTGTAAAATCCTGGAAAAGCGATGCCAACATGATCCTCACCCGCGTGCCGGACGCCGCAAAAACCTTCGACGGTATGAAGGCCAGGGGTGTGCTGGTCAAGAACGTTTCTAAAATGCATGCACTGCTGGCCAACTGCGTGCGCCTCACCGTCGGAACCGCCGAAGAAAACAGGCTCATGCTGGCCGCCCTTAAAGACTCCCTATGACCGCCACCCTGAATTCCAGCCTTCCTGCCCCCCGCACTGCGGAGGTCGCGCGCAATACGGCAGAAACCAAAATCACCGTGCGCGTCAACCTGGACGGCACGGGCACAGCCAAACTGCACACCGGCATCGGGTTTTTTGATCACATGCTCGACCAGATCGCGCGCCACGGCCTGATTGACCTCGACATTCATGCCAATGGTGACCTGCACATCGACGGCCACCACACCGTGGAAGACGTGGGCATCACCCTGGGGCAAGCTGTGCACAAGGCGGTGGGCGACAAAAAGGGCATTCGCCGCTACGGCCACGCCTATGTGCCGCTGGACGAGGCCTTGAGCCGTGTGGTCATTGATTTCTCGGGTCGCCCCGGTCTGGTCATGAATGTGCCGTTCAAGAGCGGCATGATCGGCACGTTTGACAGCCAGCTGGCACACGAGTTCTTCCAGGGCTTTGTAAACCACGCCTTCGTCACCCTGCACATCGACAACCTCAAAGGCGAAAACGCCCATCACCAGGCTGAAACGGTCTTCAAGGCCTTTGCGCGGGCGCTGCGCAGTGCGCTGGAGTTGGACCCCCGTGCGGCGGGCACCATTCCGTCCACCAAGGGCTCGTTGTAGTTAAATTGGCAACTAGCCCCGGTATTCATTAAGTAGTTCGCTATGAAAAAAGTAGCTGTTGTTGACTATGGCATGGGCAATCTGCGTTCTGTGACGCAGGCGGTGCTGCACGCGGCGCAAGGCTCAGGCGTGGAAGTGGTGTGGGCGCGCACCCCGCAGGAAGTGCTGGACGCCGACCGCGTCGTGCTGCCGGGGCAGGGTGGCATGCGTGATTGCATGCGCGAGCTGCGCGATTCCCACATGCTGGCCGCCGTACTGCACGCTGCAGCCCACAAGCCGCTGATGGGTGTGTGCGTGGGCATGCAGATGCTGCTGGACCACTCCGAAGAGCTGGATACGCCCTGCCTTGGCCTGATCGCGGGTGATGTCGTCAAATTCGATCTGCAGGGGCAGCATCAGCCCGACGGCAGCCGCTATAAGCTGCCGCAAATGGGCTGGAACTCCGTTTTCCAGTCACAAAAGCATGCGGTCTGGGGCGATGTGCCCGATGGCACTTACTTCTATTTTCTGCACAGCTACTATGCCAGACCGTCTGATGCGCGCCACAGCGTGGGCGAAGCGGACTACGGCAGCCGCTTTACGGCGGCCATTGCGCGCGATAATATTTTCGCTACTCAATTCCACCCTGAAAAAAGCGCAGATCACGGCTTGGCCCTGTACCGGAACTTCCTCCACTGGAACCCCTGATTCCTGCACGCTTATTGCTTATTCATTGCCAACTTTCCCGCCCATCCGCGCCTCATGCTCCTCATTCCCGCAATTGACTTGAAAGATGGCCAATGTGTTCGCCTCAAACAGGGCGACATGGACCAGTCCACTACGTTTGGTGAAGATCCTGCGCTCATGGCCCGCACCTGGGTGGACAAGGGTGCCCGGCGTTTGCACCTGGTTGATTTGAATGGTGCATTCGCTGGCCATCCCAAGAACGAGATGGCGATCCGCAAGATTCTGAAGAGTGTGGGAAGTGAAATCGATGTTCAGCTCGGCGGCGGCATTCGCGATCTGGACACGATCGAGCGGTACCTGGACGCGGGTCTGCGTTACGTGATCATCGGTACGGCGGCGGTCAAAAACCCCGGTTTTCTGCAGGACGCCTGCACTGCGTTTGGCGGCCATATCATTGTGGGTCTGGACGCACGGGAAGGCAAAGTTGCGACCGACGGCTGGAGCAAGCTGACGCGGCACGAAGTGATCGATCTGGCCAAGAAGTTTGAAGATTACGGTGTTGAGTCCATCATTTACACAGACATCGGTCGTGACGGCATGCTGTCGGGCATCAATGTGGAGGCCACGGTCAAACTGGCTCAGGCGCTGACGATCCCCGTGATTGCGTCGGGCGGGCTGTCGAACATGGCCGACATTGAAGCCCTGTGCGAAGTAGAGTCCGAAGGCGTGGAAGGCGTGATTTGTGGCCGGGCCATTTACAGCGGCGACCTTGACTTTGCGGCGGCGCAGGCGCGGGCTGATGAGTTGAATGGCTAGTCGCACCGCGCCCTGATTGGCGGGTGCTGCGACAGGGCAATGCGCATGCGGTTTTGGATCGAAAGCACGCACGGGCCAGATTCCGCTTGAACTACAGCCGCTACCGCGCACCTTCCGACCCAAAGCCCGGTCACATTGCCCCATCGCAGCTTGTTATCTCTGCGTTAAACAAACCAAAAAGACCTTCGCCATGCTTGCCAAACGAATCATCCCTTGCCTGGACGTCACCGGTGGCCGCGTGGTCAAGGGCGTCAATTTTGTCGAGTTGCGTGATGCTGGCGACCCGGTAGAGATCGCGGCGCGCTACAACGACCAGGGCGCGGATGAGCTCACGTTTCTTGACATCACCGCCACCAGCGACAACCGGGGTTTGATCCTGCACATCATCGAGGCGGTGGCCTCCCAGGTGTTCATTCCGCTGACCGTGGGCGGCGGTGTGCGCACGGTGGAAGACGTACGCCGGTTGCTCAACGCCGGGGCCGACAAGACCAGTTTTAATTCGGCGGCCATTGCCAATCCGCAGGTGATTGAAGATGCGTCGCACAAGTACGGTGCGCAGTGCATCGTCGTCGCAATTGACGCCAAGCGCCGCTCGGCACAGGACGTGAAGCGCTTGACAGCGTCCGGGCAGGAAGTCGGTCCGGGCTGGGATGTTTACAGCCATGGCGGGCGGCAAAACACCGGGCTGGATGCCGTGGCCTGGGCGTCTGACATGGCGCGGCGCGGTGCGGGCGAAATTTTGCTGACCAGCATGGACCGTGATGGCACCAAGTCCGGGTTTGACCTGGAGCTGACGCGTGCTGTCAGCGACGCGGTGAGCGTGCCGGTGATTGCCTCCGGTGGCGTGGGTACGCTGGATGATCTGGTGAATGGCATCAAGATAGGTGGTGCCGATGCCGTGCTGGCTGCCAGCATCTTTCATTACGGCGAGTTCACGGTGGCCCAGGCCAAGGCCCGGATGGCGCAAGCCGGAATTCCCGTCAGGTTGTGAGTTAAATACGCCATTGGCATCCCAGCTTTAACTATGTCCACAAGACCAGAAACACCGCAGAACTGGCTCTGCCAGGCTGCTGGTGTTGCCCCCAGCAAGGGGGAAAGCGGAGCGACACGCAGTGCGCGTAGCCGGGAGGTGAGCAGTTACAAAAATGCCTGACAATCCCCGCATGAACTGGATTGACGAAGTGAAATGGGACGCCCAGGGGCTGGTTCCCGTGATTGCGCAGGAGGCATCAAGCGGTGATGTGTTGATGTTCGCCTGGATGGACCGCGAGGCGCTGCGGCAAACTGCGCAGTCAGGGCAGGCTGTGTATTACAGTCGCTCGCGCGCCCGGCTTTGGCCCAAGGGTGAAGAGTCTGGCCATGTGCAGGCGGTGCACGAGATCCGCATGGACTGCGACAACGACGTGCTGCTGCTCAGAGTGACCCAGCTCGGGCACGAACCGGGCATAGCCTGCCACACCGGGCGTCACAGCTGTTTTTTCAGTATGTTGAAAAATGAGGCGTGGGAAATTACCGATCCGGTCTTGAAAGACCCGCAATCCATCTACAAATAGCCTTGGTTTATCCCCGCTCAGTTCCCAGATTTGCAAAACATGTCCACCCCAACTTCCTCCGACGCTCTGGCTGAGCTGGCTGTCGTCATTGAAAGCCGCTTGCCCAAGAACGGGGGCGATGCCGACACCAGCTATGTGGCGCGGCTGCTGCACAAGGGGCCGGATGCGTTTCTGAAAAAAATTGGCGAGGAAGCCACCGAGGTGGTAATGGCGGCCAAGGACGCCGACCACGGTGGCGACAAGGCCAAGGTGGTCAACGAGGTTGCCGACCTGTGGTTTCACTGCATGATTGCGCTGGCGCACTATGGGTTGAGGCCCGCCGATGTCGTGGCCGAGCTGGCACGCCGCGCCGGTACCAGCGGCATTGAAGAAAAGGCCCTGCGCAAAGTGCTGGCGCGTGAAGGAGAAATGAAATGAATCAGACGACCGGCATCGACGTGTTTGATGTGGAGAAGCTCAAGGCCCTCAACACCGTGGGCACCATCAGCTACATCCTGCACCTGATCGTTGCCATCGGGGCGCTGATTCCGGGTGGCCAGTTTGGCGCTGTGCTGCTCATTGTGGCGCTGGTGATTGATCTGGTGAAGCGTTCCGAAGCCGAAGGCACATGGCACGCATCGCATTTTCATTGGCGTATCCGCTCGGTGATCATTGCCGGGGTGTTGTACCTGGTGACGTCGCCGCTGTTTTTGCTGCTTTACTTCCCCGGCGCGATCGCCTGGGCTTTAATTTCGATCTGGTTCCTGTACCGCATTGTCAAGGGCATGGTGAACATGAACAAGGGCTTG
>JANOAP010000609.1:0-3175 GCA_031411175.1 Rhodoferax sp.
GCATTCACGCGCAGGTCCAGGCCCGCGCCCGCGTTGAGGCTTTCGACCAACGGCCAGAACTCGTCCTTCAACTGGTCTTTCAGCGGCGGCACCAGCCACTCAGGCAGGTTGTGCCGATGGCGCTCCATCAAATCCGCCACATTCACTTTGTCACACTGCTCAAGCCAGTTTTTTTCCTGATCGCTCAGGGCACTCATCAGAAAGTCACGCGGGCCGTAGAAGCCGAGGATCGCCAAACGACGCTCCTTGGAGCCGCTGCCGCTGGGCGCGAAATGGTCGAACAGCAGCTTATTGCGCAGCACGGTGTAAACCGTCTCGGCCATGGTGGCGCGTTCGCGGGGCCCCAGGCCCCGGTTATCACGGAAAAACCGCGAGACGATGGCGTCTGCGGGATGGTCAAATTTGAGGGTGAGCCTGACAAGTTCGGCGCAGGTGTCAAGCAGGGCTTTAGGATGCATAGCCCTGCATTGTCCCACGCGAGCCTCCAATGACTGCTGATTTACTCCCGCCCCTGATCGTTACGCCACCCGGACGCTACCGCCACTACAAAGGCAATTTGTACGATGTGGTGAGCACCGTGCGCCACAGTGAAACGCTGGAACCCATGACGTTGTACCGCGCCCTGTATGGCGAACACGGCCTGTGGGTGCGTCCAGCCGTCATGTTTGGGGAAGACGTGGTGGTTGAAGGTGTCACCACTGCCCGATTTACCAAGGTCGCTGATGATTCAAGCGTGTAGCCCACGCCAGATAAGCACAGAACGCTATATTTTAAGTAGCAAATCACGAATTGCACGGGGATAGATGATGTGCTCCTGCGTGAGCACGCGGGCGGCCAGCAGGTCAGCCGTATCACCCGGCAGCACCGGCACCACCGCCTGCGCCAAAATGGGGCCATGGTCCAGTTCGGCAGTCACCTGATGCACGGTGGTGCCCGCCAGCTTGCACCCCGCATCAATGGCGCGCTGATGGGTGTGGAGCCCCGGAAAAGCCGGCAGCAAAGAGGGATGGATATTGAGCAACCGCCCCGCATACCGCTGCACAAAACCCGGTGTGAGGATGCGCATGAAGCCAGCCAGCACCACCAGCGCCGGACGCCCGTCGGGGTCATGGCTGTCAATGGCGGTGGCCAGCGCTTCGTCAAACGCCTCGCGCGACGCGAACGCCTTGTGATCCAGCACCTGCGCCGGTATGCCCTGCTCGCGGGCGAACACCAGCCCTTTGGCGTCCGCCTTGTTGCTGATGACGGCTGCAATCCGGGCACCGGTTTGCTCGCGCCAGTGGTCACGCAGCGCGGCATTCACAATGGCCTGCATATTGGAGCCCGTGCCAGAGATCAAAATAACAATGTTTTTCACACAATAGCGATGTTTTAAATTTAGTCAGGATTATCACTTTGCAAGACTCAACTGCTCCAGCCAGTGCATCCCCAGCGGTAACTTCCCCATTGAAAGAACCCATCGTATTGACCGTGTTCGAGGCCCGCGTGCTCGGCACGCTGATGGAAAAAGCCCGCACCGTGCCCGACAGCTACCCGCTCACGCTGAATTCGCTGGTGCTGGGCTGCAACCAGAAGTCCAGCCGCGAGCCCGCCATGAACATGACCGAGGCGCAGGCGGCGCAGGCGCTGGACAACCTGAAGTCTCTCAACCTGGTACGCGAATCCAGCGGCAGCCGTGTCACGCGGTTTGAGCACAACTTTCAGCGCGGCATTGGCGTGCCTGAGCAATCTGCCGTGCTGCTGGGGCTGTTGATGTTGCGCGGCCCGCAGACGGCAGGCGAGTTGCGGCTCAACAGCGAGCGCTGGTACAAGTTTGCCGACATCTCGTCGGTGGACGGATTTCTGGAAGAGTTGCAGGATCGCTCCGCTGAAAAAGGCGGTCCGCTAGTGGTCAAGCTGCCCAAGTCACCCGGTGCACGTGAGCAGCGCTGGGCGCATCTGCTCTGCGGGCCGGTGGATGCATCGGCTCTGGCGGGCAACGATGTTGCATCGGCACGGTCCGGCCTGGATAGCGGCCTGGAAAATCGCGTGGTGATGCTCGAAAACGAGGTAGCGCAGTTGAGGGAAACGGTGCAAAGATTGTGCGTTGAGTTGGGGCTGCCGCTGGACTTGTCGCTGGGCACGTCATCAGTGCCCATGTCGCCATCTGGACAGAAATAAACGAACGACCGTGCTAAAAACTCACGTTGCCTGTTGAGACGCTTTTTTGGAGACATTTCATGGATTTGGCCTTTACACCTGAAGAACAGAAATTTCGCGAAGACACGCGTGCGTGGGTGGCAGACAACCTGCCCCAAAGCATTTCGCACAAGGTGCACAACGCGCTGCACCTGACCCGCGAAGACCAGCAAAGCTGGGCAAAAACGCTCGGCAAAAAAGGCTGGCTGGGCTATGGTTGGCCCAAGCAATTTGGCGGCCCGGGCTGGAACGCGGTGCAAAAGCATTTGTTTGAAGAAGAGTGCGCCATGGCGGGCGCGCCGCGCATCGTGCCGTTCGGGCCGGTGATGGTGGCCCCGGTGATCATGACGTTTGGCAACGCCGAACAGCAGCAACGTTTTCTGCCCGGCATCGCCAGTGGCGAGGTCTGGTGGAGCCAGGGCTACAGCGAACCTGGTTCCGGCTCTGATCTGGCCTCGGTCAAGACCAAGGCCGAACGCCAGGGCGACAAATTCATCGTGAATGGCCAGAAGACCTGGACCACGCTGGGGCAGTACGGCGAGTGGATTTTCTGCCTGGTGCGCACCAGCAACGAGGGCAAGCCCCAGACCGGCATCAGCTTTTTGCTGATCGACATGAAGTCCCCCGGTGTGTCCGTGCGCCCCATCCGACTGCTGGATGGCAGCGTCGAGGTCAACGAGGTCTGGTTTGACAATGTGGAAGTGCCCGCAGAAAACCTGATCGGCGAAGAAAACAAGGGCTGGACTTACGCCAAGCACCTACTGAGCCACGAGCGCACCAACATTGCCGACGTGAACCGCACCAAGCGCGAGCTGGAGCGCCTCAAGCGTATCGCCAAGGCGGAAGGTATTTACAACGACATCCGCTTCCGCGACGAAATCGCCAAGCTGGATGTGGAGGTGGTCGCACTGGAGATGATGGTGCTGCGCGTGCTGTCCGCTGAAAAATCCGGCAAGAATTCGCTGGACGTGGCGGGTTTGCTCAAAATACGCGGCAG
>JANOAP010000610.1:0-1670 GCA_031411175.1 Rhodoferax sp.
GCGGTGGTTGGGATGCCATCTGAAGCCTGGGGCGAAACCCCGGTAGCCTTCGTGGTGCTCAGGCCCGGCCAGACGGCCAGCACTGATGAGCTTTTGCAATGGGTCAACCAGCGTGTGGGCAAGACCCAGCGGGTTGCCTCACTGCATTTGATGGACGAGCTGCCCCGCAGTGCCATTGGCAAGGTGCTTAAGCGCGAGTTGAGGGAACTCTTCAACGCGGGACAAGTCTGACCGGATCCTTCCACACCCCAAAGGCCCAACCCGTGTTCAACCCACTCATTCCCGCATCCTTCAAAACAGTGCTCGCCACGGTGGCGTTTGGCCTGATCTTGCCCGTGATGGCGCAAACGGCGGCCCCGATTCGCCTGCGTGCCACCATCGAAAAAATGGACGCCAGCGGCATCACGGTGCGCGAACGCAGCGGTGAGGTCGTCACGCTGGCGCTGGCCGACAAGCTGGTCGTGACCGAGGTCTACCCCATCGACATTTCGGAAATCAAGGCGGGCAGCTATGTCGGCAGCGCAGCCATGCCACAAGCCGACGGTAGCCTGAACGCCATCGAGGTGCTGGTATTCCCCGAGGCCATGCGCGGGGCGGGTGAAGGCCACCGCCCGTTTGACTTGCAGCCGCAAAGCACCATGACCAATGCCACGGTGGACGCTATGACGGCCTCCCCCGTTGGGCGCACGCTCAAACTCAAGTACAAGGATGGCGAGAAGACGCTGAACGTGCCGTTGAATGTGCCCATTGTGACGTTCAAACCAGCCGACAACGCGCTGCTGGTTGTGGGCGCCAAACTCATCGTGACCGCCGAGCTGCGTGACGGCAAGCCCACGGCGCTTCGCATCACGGCCGGACGCAACGGCTTTGCGCCTCCGATGTAATCAGGCGTCCCTGCAATCAGGCGTCCGTGCACTCAAGCGTAGTACCGCGCCACATAGTCCTCAAAACTGCCCTGCGGTTTGGCTTCAAGCGCGGCTTGCTCCTCCAGTGAGGCTTTGACACTGGCCGCAAAGCGGGCTTCCTTGGCGTCGTCAAACGGTTGTGCCCGTAATTGCTGCTGGTGCTGTTTTGACAAAAACAGGGTGTAGGGAATCAGGCCGCCGTGTTCCCTGGCACCTTCCAGCACGATGGCTGACGGCGTGGTTTCAGGCTTGTCAATGCGCTGGCGCAGGGTGGTCAGCGTGCGGGCGTACTGGTCACCGCCCCAGGCCATGTCGAGCATGGCCGCAAATGGTTTCATGTCGTCAAACAACTCGTGCGCCAGTGGCTGCAAAGCCTGCTCGGTGTTGTGCACCAGCAAATGCAGGTCAGGCTGACGCCCCCGGTTGACCACACGGCGCTTGTTCTCATCGTTCTCGCTTTGTTCGCGCGCCGTAATCGGCGGGCTGTCGCGCAGCAGGCACATCATCAAAAACGCATCGGCAAACGTGCTCTGCTCGGGTGCGATGCCAATGTCGGCCAGCGGGTTGAGGTCAAACAGGCGCACTTCTACATATTCAACCCCGTATTTTTGCAGTGCAATGGCCGGGCGTTCACCCTGTTTGCCGATACGTTTGGGGCGGATGCCCGCGTAAAACTCGTTTTCGATTTGCAGCACATTGGCATTGAGCTGCTTCCAGTGATCCCCGTCCTTCACGCCAATGGCCTGGTAGAACGGGTCAGGCGTA
>JANOAP010000611.1:0-2679 GCA_031411175.1 Rhodoferax sp.
CGGCGTGTACCAGCTGCGCGGCTTTGACATTGCCAACATGACCCTGATCGAAGGCAAGACCGGCTGGATTGTGGTGGACCCGCTGACCGCCCGGGAGTCCGCCAGCGCCGCATTGGCTTTTGCCGCACAGCACCTGGGCAAGAAGCCCGTGTCGGCCATCATCTTCACTCACGCGCATATTGACCATTTTGGTGGCGTCCTGGGTGTTGCGACCACGCAGGACATCGCAGACCGCAAGCTGCCCATCGTGGCACCCGCAGGCTTTATGGAAGAGGCCACCAGCGAAAACATTCTGGTGGGTACCGGCATGGGTCGGCGCTCGCTCTACCAGTTTGGCCGCGATCTGCCCCGCTCTGCCAAAGGCAATGTAGACACGGGCCTGGGCAAGGATGTGGTCTATGGCTCGTCGGCCATCGTGCCGCCCAACGTGCTCATTGACAAGCCCATGCAGCCCATGCAGATCGACGGGGTGGACTTTGTTTTCCACAACGTCCCCAATGCCGAATGCCCGGCGGAGCTGACCTTCAGCATTCCCGACAAAAAGCTGTATGACGGTGCCGAGAACCTGGCGCAGACCCTGCACAACCTGCTACCTATACGCGGTGCCAAGGTGCGTGACTCGCTGCGCTGGTCTGGCTACATGGACCAGGCGCTGACGCAGGTGAATGGCATGGAGGTGTACATCGGCTCGCACAATTGGCCCGTGTGGGGCAATGCGAACATCCGCAAGTTCATCACCATGCACCGCGATGCCTACAAGTACATGCATGACCAGACGGTTCGCCTGATCAATGCCGGTTATACCCAGCGGGAAATTGCCGATGTGGTGGCCTTGCCCAAGTCACTGGCGGACTACTTTGGCGTGCGCGGTTATTACGGTGACGTGCGCCACAACGTCAAGGCCATCTACCAGTTTTACCTGGGCTTTTATGACGGCAACCCGGCCAACTTGAACCCGCTGCCACCCGTGGAGTCGGCCAAGCACTATCTGGCGCTGATAGGCGGCACCGACAAGGCCGTGGTGGCGGCGCAGGAAGCCTACGACAAGGGAGACTACCGCTGGGCGGCCGAGCTGCTGAACCACGCCGTGTTTGGGGATGCCAAACATGCGGCGGCCAAAGCGCTGCTGGCCAAAACCTACGAGCAAATGGGCTACGTGGCCGAGGCCGCCACCTGGCGCAATGCTTACCTGACGGGTGCGCAAGAGCTGCGCAATGGCCCACCCGCCAAAGGCATCAACAAGGCGGCACTGATCGACATGCTGTTGCAGACCCCGATGGAGCGCTTTCTGGAGGCCATGGCGGCCGGGCTGGATGGCCCCGCAGCCCAGGGCAAGGACTTCAAAGTCAACCTGGTGCTCACCGATCTCAAAGAGTCCTACGTGCTGTGGATTGAAAACGCGGTGCTGCATTTCAGGCCGGGTGAACCGGCGGCAGATGCCAACGCCACCCTGTCACTCACCAAGGACATCTTTGTGAAGATGGTGGTTGGCACGGCGGGCGTGAAAGACACCCTGATGAGTGATGACCTCAAGGTAACGGGCAGCAAGATTGACCTAGTGCGTTTTTTCAGCCTGATTGAAAAAGCCGATGGCAAATTTCCTGTGGTGACGCCAAAGTCCTGAGCTGACCTGAACTGCGCCGCACTACTGCCGTTTTAGAGTGGTACACCCAAGAAATCAGTCTGTAATCAGCCAAAATTTGGCCCAATCGGCTTCTAGACCCCGTATTTATTGCTCATAATGCTATGAAAAATAAAGCAAGCTGATCAATGGAGCAACCCGATATTCAATCGCATTGTGAGAGACCCCCATGGCAGACGCATCCCCAGCAACTTCAAACCCGACGTCAACCATCCAGGCCGTTTTTGACAGCCAGGCCGCGACGGCCCTGCGTTTGCGCAGCTCCACAGCGGCGCAAAGAATTGACAAGATAAGGCGACTGCGTGACGCCGTGCTGGCCCACACCGATGCGCTGTATGAAGCCGCCTATGCCGACTTCAAAAAGCCCAAAGGTGAGGTGGATCTGGCTGAAATCCTGCCCGTGTGCGCCGAAGCCAACGATGCCATGGCCCACCTCAAGAAGTGGATGAAGCCAACGCGCGTCTGGCCCACGATGTTGACGGTCGGCACGCGCAGCCAGGTGCAGTACATGCCGCGTGGGCGTTGCCTGATCATCTCGCCCTGGAATTATCCGGTCAACCTGACGTTTGGCCCGCTGGTGTCTGCGATTGCAGCAGGCAATACCGCCATCATCAAACCCTCGGAGCTGACGCCGCACCTCTCGGCCCTGATGACGAAAATCGTGCGTGAGACGTTTGCCAGCGATGAGGTCGCGATTTTTGAGGGTGAGGCCGACGTCGCGCAAGCGCTGCTGGACCTGCCTTTCGACCATATTTTCTTCACCGGCAGCCCGGCCATTGGCAAGCGGGTGATGGCGGCCGCCGCAAAGCATCTGGCCAGCGTGACGCTGGAGCTGGGTGGCAAGAGCCCGACCATTGTGGACGCCAGTGCCAATGTAGAGCTGGCCGCACAAAACATCATGTGGGCCAAGTTTGCCAATGCCGGGCAAACCTGCATTGCACCCGACTTTGTATTTGTGCATGAAAGCATCAAGGACCAATGGGTGTCCGCATGTCGCGCCATCCTTGAAAAAGCCTATGGCAAGTCGTTTGAGGAGC
>JANOAP010000612.1:0-19319 GCA_031411175.1 Rhodoferax sp.
CACCGCCAGATCGTTTTCAGGTTGTGCGCCTGTTACGGATGCTGTGGTTTCCAGCCCGTCAGAAAACGTCACCTTGATGCTTTGCGCGCCCTGCACCACATGCAGGTTGGTCAGGATGATGCCTTTGTCCACAATCACCACGCCGGTCCCCACACCATGCTGCACGTCTTCCTTGCCATCTTTGTCCTTGACATAGCCGACCACGCGCACCACCGAGGGCAGGATGGTTTCATAGGCTTTGGCAGCGGGCGAGGGCAGGTCAGCCGTCTCCAGCGTCTTCAGGACCGCACTGTCAATGATTTCCTGGGTCAGCCGGGGCTGCTCCCGGTGCAGAATCACGCCCACGCTGGCCAGCAGCAGGACCGCCAGCAGGCCGATGGCGGACCACAGCAGGCGTGGGTCATTGGGCGACATCAGGCGCAACGCCGCGAAGCGACGGCGGCGTGGCGCGTCTGACGGCGGCATGTCACCGGCGAGCGTGCCATCGGTTGAGGCGGGCAGCCGCGAGTTCTGGCTGGCGCTGTAAAGGGCAGATCTGCGCATCCGTTCACCTGCAGGTTGGTTCGATTGAAACGTCAAAGCGGGATTCGGATAGACGGTATCACGGTTCGCCAGTTTTTGCATTCCGCAGTTGGCAAACGGGCAGGGACTGCGCTGCCACAAACTATGGTATTTTCGGCGGATGACGAGCTGGATAGACACCCATTGCCATCTGGATGCAGAAGAGTTTCGGCCTGAAGCCCCCGTGATACGTGCTGTAGCTGCTGCAAATAACGTAGCGCATTGTGTTTATCCGGCGGTACAGGTCGATAATTTCGAGGCTGTACGCACTTTGGCGCATGCGCTGGGGGATAGCTACGCGCTGGGCATTCATCCGCTTTATGTGAAGGCTGCGGCCGACACCGATCTGGCGCGTCTTGATGAGGCCTTGCAGCACAACCGGGATGATCCCCGGCTGGTGGCGGTGGGGGAGATTGGCCTGGACTTCTTTGTGCCCGAGCTGTGCGCCAGCCCCCTGCGCGAGCGGCAGGCGTATTTTTATCGGGAGCAACTCAAGCTGGCCCGCAAGCATGGTCTGCCGGTGATCCTGCATGTACGTCGTTCGGCGGACCATCTGCTCAAACATCTGCGGGAGTTGGCACAGGGTGGGCATCGTTGGAGCGGCATTGCGCACGCGTTCAATGGCAGTGCTGTACAAGCGCAGGAATTCATCAAGCTCGGCTTCAAGCTCGGCTTTGGCGGCGCGGTCACCTATGACCGCGCCCTGGCCTTGCGCCAGCTGGCCGCCACACTGCCGCTGGAGGCCCTGGTGATGGAAACCGATTCTCCCGACATTCCGCCGCACTGGCTTTATAAAACAGCAGCCCAGCGCGCTACCGGTGAGGCGCAGGGGCGCAATGAACCTGGCGAATTACCGAAGATTGGCGCGGTTGTGGCGGCGTTGCGGGGCGTCAGCAGCGATGCGCTGGCGTTGGCGACGACGCGCAATGCCATGGCGGCCTTGCCACGCTTGCAGGGTTTGTTGAACTCTAGGGGCCCTGCGGAGCCAGATCTATGCGCCTGAATTTTTGGGGTGAGCGTTCGCTGAAGACCCGGGTCACGCTCTTTACCCTGGGTATTTTTCTTGTCAGCATCTGGTCTTTGGCCCTGTATGCCAGCAGGATGCTGCGTGAGGACATCGTGCGCCTGCTGGGAGAGCAGCAGTTTTCAACGGTGACCTTCATGGCTTCGGAGGTTCAACGGCAGGTGGACGACCGTTTCAAGGCACTGGGCGCTGTGGCAACCAGCATCAGTCCGGAATTGCTGGGCAAACCGCAGGACCTGCAAAAGCACCTCGAGCAGCGACCCATCTTTCAGGCATTTTTCAATGCAGGCATCTACGTGACCGGCCCCGACGGCGTGGCCAGGGCTTCCATCCCGGTCACGGCCCAACGGGTGGGTGTCAATTACCTGGACCGGGACTACATTCGCATCCCGCTGCAGCGGGGCAGCCCGGCCATCGGCCAGCCGGTCATGGGCCGACAGGTGAAAGCGCCCATCTTTGGCATGTCGGCCCCGATCCGTGATCCGCAGGGCGTCGTTGTGGGCGCTCTGGCGGGGGTGGTTGACCTGAGCCGGGAAAATTTTCTGGACAGCATTTCAAAAGGCAGGTACGGCAAGACGGGTGACTATTTCATCGTCCACCCCCAAAGCCGGACGATCGTGACAACCTCCGACAAGAAGCGCGTGATGGAGGTGCTGCCGCCACCGGGCGTCAGTCCCTGGATTGACCGCTTCATGCAGGGCTATGAAGGGTCGGCGGTGGTGGTCAACCCGCTTGGCGTGGAGGTGCTGGTTTCCGTCAAGCAGGTGCCCATTGCAGGCTGGTACCTGTCTGCCATTTTGCCAACGAACGAGGCCTTTGCCTTGATCCGCGAAATGCGGTTGCGTCTGCTGGCAGCAGCAGGTCTGCTAACGGTGCTGGCCGGGCTGCTGACCTGGTGGATGCTGAGCCGTCAACTCTCGCCCATGGTCGCCACCGCCAGGCTGCTGGCATCTCTGTCCAGTTCCGACCAACCACCGCAGCCTCTGCCGGTGACCCGCCATGATGAAATCGGCCGCCTGATCGCCAGCTTCAACCGCTTGCTGGAGACCCTGCGCCACCGCGACGAAGCGCTCCGTGCCACCGCAACCCGCCTGCGCAGCCTGACCGAAATGTCGTCTGACTTTTTTTGGGAGACCGATGCGGAACACCGGCTTTCTGTGAGAACCGAGAGCAAAAGAGAGGTCACCGAGCTGGTGTTTCGGGGGGCAACATCCGTTGGCTTGCGGCGTTGGGAAATTCCCTCGACGGCACCCGATGAGGCCGGCTGGAAAGCCCACCGTGACCAGCTCGATGCGCACTTGCCTTTCCGTAATTTCGAGATTGCAAGACCCCGCGCAAACGGCCAGGTGCACCACATCTCGGTCAGTGGCGATCCCGTGTTCGATGCGAATGGCACTTTCACAGGCTACCAGGGCATTGGCACCGACGTGACCGCCCAGAAGGCTGCTGAAAGCCAGATCCGCAGCCTGGCCTTTTTTGATCCGTTGACGGCCTTGCCCAACCGCCGGTTGTTGATGGACCGGCTAAAGCAGGCGATGGCCACCCACTCCCGGCATGCCCGCAAAGGCGCGCTGCTATTTGTCGATCTGGACAATTTCAAGACGCTGAATGACACGCTTGGCCACGACATGGGTGACCTGCTGTTGCAGCAGATCGCCAAAAGCCTGTCCACTTGCGTTCGTGAGGGGGATACCGTCGCGCGGCTGGGAGGCGATGAATTCGTGGTGATGCTGGAAGACCTGAGCGAGAACGCCGTGGAGGCGGCAACCCAGGCCAAAGCGGTGGGCGAGAAAATACTGCTGGCGCTCAATAAAACATACACACTGGGTAGCTACGAACATCACAGCACCCCCAGCATTGGCATCACGCTGTTTGGGGAAGCCCTGGAGGCCATGGAAGAGCCGCTGAAGCGGGCCGATCTGGCGATGTACCAGGCCAAAGCGTCCGGGCGCAACACCATGCGCTTTTTCGACCCGCAAATGCAGGCGGTTGTGACGGCGCGGGCTGCCCTGCAGGTCAGCCTGGCCGAGGCTCTGGAAAAGAGCCAGTTTCTGCTGTACTACCAGCCACAGGTTGGTGCGGACAGTCAGTTGACGGGCGTTGAGGTGCTGGTGCGCTGGCACCATCCGGAGCGCGGTCTGGTGTCACCGGCTGAATTCATCCCGCTGGCCGAGGAAACCGGGATGATTCTGCGCCTCGGGCATTGGGTGCTGGAAACGGCGTGTGCCCAACTGGCCCGGTGGGACAAGCTGGCCCCAGGCGAACCCCTGGCTCGCATCAGCATGTCGGTCAATGTGAGTCCGCGCCAGTTTCATCAGGAAGACTTTGTGGCCCAGGTTACGGCGGTCCTGGCCCAGACGGGTGCCAACCCCCGGCGGCTCAAGCTGGAACTGACCGAGGGCCTGCTGGTCTCCAACGTGGAGGACGTGATTGTCAAAATGAACGCGCTGAAAGCCAAAGGCGTGGGCTTCTCGCTGGATGACTTTGGTACGGGCTATTCGTCGCTGTCCCAGCTGAAACGCCTGCCGCTGGACCAACTCAAGATCGACCAGAGTTTTGTGCGGGACATTCTGACGGATGCCAACGATGCAGCCATTGCCAAAATGGTGATTGCCCTGGGCGACAGTCTTGGTCTGGCGGTGATTGCAGAGGGCGTGGAAACCGGGGCGCAGCGCGAATTCCTCGCCGGCCAGGGCTGTCACGCGTACCAGGGGTATCTGTTCAGCCACCCATTGCCGATTGACGCCTTCGAGGTCTATGCGAGGGTGTGATGGCATGAGCCTGCCGCTGCGTCTGAGGGGCCTGGCCCCCATCGTGTCTGCCAGCACGCGGCTGCTGGTGCTGGGCAGCTTCCCTGGTGCGGCCTCATTGGCGTCACAGCAGTACTATGCACACCCACAAAACCAGTTCTGGAAGATTTTGGAGGCAATTTGGCCTTCCAGACCTTATGTGGCGGGCTTGAAAAGCTATGAAAAACGTAGCGAATGGCTGCTGGAACGGGGGTTGGGAGTGTGGGACGTGTACGCCTCTTGCGAACGCGACGGCAGCCTGGACACAGCGATACGCCACGCCGAAACCAATGACTTCGCCAGTCTTCTGAGCCGCTGCCCCAACCTGCATGTCATTGCCCACAACGGGGCTGAAAGCTTCAAACATGCCCCGCGGGTCCTGGCGAGCCTGAGCGCCGCATCTGCCAGCGTGGGGGTCGCAATGAGCGCCGCCGGGCCGCCCCAAGGCGCGAAGGCCCCCTCGGGGGGAAGCGCAGCACATGCAATGGCAAGCGTGGGGGTACCAGCCTTCAAATTGCCATCCACCAGCCCGGCCAACGCAAGCTGGTGCTTTGAGCGAAAGCTGGCGGCCTGGCGTGAAGTGATCGTTGCGGCGGGGCTTGCCTGAGCGGCCTATGGCGATGGCTGAGGATAATGGACTCATCTTGAAAAAAAACCAGCCCACCCTGCCCGAGGTCAACTTCTCCGACGAAGGCCCCATCCGTCACCTGCATCTGGGCACAGAGTGGATTCAGGGCTCCATGCTGATGGATGCCCCCACCGTGCTGGTGCACCAGTACATCCAGCGCATGATGGCTTGGCTGCTGTTTGCGGACCTGGCCACCATGCCACGGTTGCAGGCCATGCAGCTAGGTTTAGGCGCGGCGTCGCTCACCAAATACTGCCACAAGGTGCTGAAGATGAAGACCTGTGCCATTGAGCTGAACCCGCAGGTGGCGATGGCTTGCAGGGGCTGGTTCAAGTTGCCCGCTGACAATTCGCGCATGCAGGTCATTCTGGCCGATGCATCCAAAGAAATTCAAGACCCAAAATGGTGGGGCACGGTGGATGCCCTTCAGGTGGACCTGTATGACCACGAGGCCGCTGCGCCGGTGCTCGACAGCGAAGCGTTTTACGCCGACTGTCGGCGCCTGCTCACTGACAACGGGTGCATGACGGTGAACCTGTTTGGCCGGTCATCCAGTTACCAGCGCAGTGTGGACAAGATGGCTGCCGCCTTCGGGACGGATGCCATCTGGGCATTCAAGGCCACGCGCGAAGGCAATACGGTGGTGCTGGCCCAACGCACCGCGTCACGGCCCAAGCGCGCTTTGCTGGCCGCCCAAGCTGACACGATCGAGTCTCAATGGGGGCTGCCTGCGGCCCAATGGGTGCGCATCATGAAACCCCTTACGCCGTCTGTTACCCCATCCCTTACCCCATGAATGCTTCCCCAAAGACCAGGCCGCTGGCCTCAACGGTCCGGCCGGTCGTGCACACCGGCCCGGTGGACTGGCGCAGCCTGCTGGGCTGGCTGCATGCTGATGGCGTGATTTCTGATGAAGAAGCTCAGCGCACCACGGCCCGCTGCGCGCAGGCCGAAAGTGCGCAGCACCCCTTGGTGCGCCTGGCCAGCGTGTCCATGCGCAGGGCCAGCGATGGCAAGCCGCTGGACATTGAAATACTGGCCCAGTGGCTGGCGGGGCGGGCGACGCTGGCCTATCTGCGGATTGATCCGCTGAAGGTGGATGTGGGCAAGGTGGCTGATGCGATGAGTGCTGCCTATGCCGAGCGTCACAAAATTTTGCCTGTGCAGGTGACGCCCACTGAAGTCGTTGTGGCCACGGCCCAACCCTTCGTGACGGACTGGGTGGCCGAGGTAGCGCGGCAGTCGCGCCGCAGCGTGCGCCGCGTGGTGGCGAATCCGCAGGACATTCACCGGTACACCGCCGAGTTTTTTGCGCTGGCCAAATCAGTGCGCGCCGCCAACAAGGCGGGTGGTAACAGCGGCGGTGCCAGTTTTGAGCAACTGGTCGAGCTGGGCAAAACCAACAAACAGCTCGATGCCAACGACCAGGGCGTGGTGCAGGTGGTGGACTGGCTGTGGCAATACGCGTTTGACCAGCGTGCCAGCGACATCCACCTGGAGCCACGTCGCGAGCAGGGCGTGATCCGCTTCCGCATCGACGGCGTGCTGCACCCGGTGTACCAGATGCCCATGGGGGTGCTCAACGCCATGACGGCGCGCATCAAGCTGCTGGGCCGCATGGACGTGGTTGAAAAACGCCGCCCGCAGGATGGCCGCATCAAGACCCGCAACCCGCGTGGGGACGAGATCGAAATGCGGATTTCCACACTGCCCACCGCGTTTGGCGAGAAGATGGTGATGCGGATTTTTGATCCCGACAACGCGGTCAAAGACCTGGACGCGCTGGGATTTTCGACGCACGACGCGCAGCGCTGGGAAACCCTGGTCAAGCGGCCCCACGGCATCATTCTGGTGACAGGCCCAACCGGGTCTGGCAAGACCACAACGCTGTATTCCACGCTCAAGCGTGTGGCCACCGAAGAAGTCAACGTGAGCACGGTGGAAGACCCGATCGAGATGATCGAGCCGTCTTTCAACCAGACCCAGGTGCAGACGCAGCTTGACTTTGGCTTCCCCGAAGGGCTGCGCGCCCTGATGCGGCAGGACCCCGACATCATCATGGTCGGCGAAATCCGGGACCAGCAAACGGCCGAGATGGCGGTGCAGGCGGCGCTTACCGGGCACCTGGTTTTCTCCACGCTGCACACCAATGACGCGCCATCCGCCGTCACGCGTCTGATGGAGCTGGGCATTCCGTCTTATCTGATCAACGCCACGTTACTGGGCGTGCTGGCACAACGCCTGGTGCGCACCCTGTGCAAACAATGCAAGCTGCCCGACCCCGCCGCCACGCGCGAGGCGCTGGCCGAGGTGGTCAAGCCCTGGCAGATCAGCGGCGGCTACAAGCCTTTCAAGCCGGTGGGCTGCGTGGACTGCCGAATGACCGGGTTCATGGGCCGCATGGGTTTGTATGAGCTCCTGGTGGTCAGTGAAGCCTTCAAGGGCAAGGTCAGCGCCGAGCCCAACATTGAAACCCTCTAGCGCCAGGCTGTTGCCGTTGGCATGCGCCCATTGCGGTTGGCGGGTGCCGTGCGGGTGGCGGAGGGTCAGACCGTCATCGAAGAAGTGTTGACGTCCACACCGCCACTGTCTTGAGTCTTTTGGGTGACAGGTGGGCGGTATAGGTGGAATCCACATGGTGGCAGCCACCAATTCCCATGCAGAATGCAAGGTCGAAATTACTCGAAGGAGACTGGTATGCGGATCAAAAGTCAAAAAGACTTTTTTGCGGGGCTTCTGTTCCTGGCACTGGGCATAGGCTTCGCGTGGGGTGCAACCACCTATAACGTGGGCACGGGTGCCCGCATGGGGCCGGGCTATTTCCCGCTCATGCTGGGGATCGTGCTGGCCATTATTGGGGCGGTTGAGATTTTCAAGGCTTCAGTGATTGAGACAGAGACGGGTGACAAGGTTGGCAAATTTGTCTGGCGCCCCGTAGGTTTCATTGTCGGTGCCAATCTCGCCTTCGGCATTTTGCTGGGTGGCCTGCCCAGCATCAAGGTGCCGGCCATGGGGTTGATCATCGCGATCTTCGCGCTGACCTTCATTGCGGCCAAGGCTGGAACCCAGTTCAAGTTCAAGGAAGTCTTCATCCTGTCGTGCATCCTGGCGGTTGGCAGCTACCTGACCTTCATCCTGATGCTCAAGCTGCAGATTCAGGTGTGGCCAACGTTCATTTCGGGTTGATGGAGTAACTCATGGATCTCATTTCAAATCTTTCGCTTGGGTTTGGTGTCGCATTCACGCCCATCAACCTGATGTATGCCTTCATCGGCTGTATTTTGGGCACGTTGATTGGTGTGTTGCCGGGTATTGGCCCGGTGGCGACCATCGCCATGTTGCTGCCTGCCACGTATGCGCTGCCGCCCGTGTCGGCATTGATCATGCTGGCCGGCATTTATTACGGCGCGCAATACGGTGGCTCCACAACCGCCATTTTGGTGAACCTGCCGGGTGAATCTTCGTCGGTGGTGACCTGTATTGACGGGTACCAGATGGCCCGAAATGGTCGAGCGGGGCCTGCGCTGGCGGCGGCCGGCTTGGGGTCGTTCTTTGCCGGTTGCGTGGGTACCTTGATTCTGGCGGCGTTTGCGCCACCGCTCACTGAACTTGCCTTCAAGTTTGGCCCTGCCGAGTACTTCTCCCTCATGATCCTGGGCCTGATTGGCGCTGTGGTTCTGGCCTCTGGTTCGCTGCTCAAGGCGATCGGGATGATTATTCTGGGTCTGTTGATGGGCTTGATCGGCACGGACGTGAATTCCGGCGTTGCGCGTTACAGCTTTGACATTCCGGAGTTGACTGATGGCATTGGCTTTGTTGCCATTGCCATGGGCGTGTTCGGTTACGGCGAGATCATCAGCAATCTGGCCCAGCCTGAAGACGACCGTGAGGTGTTTACGGCCAAGGTCACAAACCTGTTTCCCACCAAGCAAGACTTCAAGGACATGGCACCTGCCGTGATCCGCGGCACGCTGCTGGGGTCTGCATTGGGCATCTTGCCTGGTGGCGGTGCTTTGCTGGCGGCTTTCGCCTCCTATGCCATGGAGAAAAAGCTCAAAGCCAAGCCTGGGGAAGTGCCTTTTGGCAAGGGCAATATCCGTGGTGTGGCCGGCCCCGAGTCTGCCAACAATGCGGGTGCGCAAACGTCATTCATTCCCTTGCTGACGCTGGGCATTCCACCCAATGCCGTGATGGCCTTGATGGTGGGTGCCATGACCATTCACAACATTCAGCCCGGCCCTCAGGTGATGACCAGCAACCCACAACTGTTCTGGGGTCTGATTGCGTCGATGTGGATCGGTAACCTGATGCTGATCGTGCTGAATCTGCCGCTCATCGGCATGTGGATCAAGCTGCTCACGGTGCCTTACCGCTGGCTGTTCCCGGCCATCGTGCTGTTCTGCGCGATCGGTGTGTACAGCACCAACAACAGCACGTTTGACATCTGGATGGTGGCGGCATTCGGTTTCATTGGGTACCTGTTCAACAAGCTGGGCATGGAACCCGCACCTTTGCTGCTCGGTTTCATTCTGGGCCCGATGATGGAGGAAAACCTTCGACGCGCGCTGCTGCTGTCGCGGGGTGACTGGAGCGTGTTTGTCACCCGTGGCCTGTCGGCTAGTTTATTGGCTGCTGCTGTGCTGATGCTGATCATCGTGTTGCTACCCGCTGTGAAGAACAAGCGCGAGGAAGCCTTCGTCGAAGATTAAGCATCCGCTTGGTTCGATCTCAAAACGGCACCTTTGGGTGCCGTTTTGCTTGGAGGGTCAGCCAGTGCCGTAACGGCCTGGTCACTGGCCTGCGTCACAATCAGATCAAGATCAAATCCAGAGGTTGGCATGCAAACCACGCTCCGTCCGCAACAGCATCCGCAGCGCGCGGCACTGCACAATGAGATTCACGCCCGCCCGCCAGAAAGCATGGTGGCACCTTTGGCCATTTCGCATGTGGTCATGGTGTGTGATGCGGCTCAGCGCGAGGCCAGCCGTCAGCACATCGCCGCATTGCTGCGCGATCATCACCTGCCCCAGCCTGACGCGCAGTCCATCCATTTCCGCCTGGACGTCGGGCAGTTTCGCGTACGCTGGGAGCTGCACACCGAGTTTGTCACCTGGACCTTCATGCGCGAGTTGCCACCCGACCGCGCGGGCGACGCCACCCACCACCCGCAACCCGCCCTTGAATCTGTGCCCCAGGACTGGTTTGCAGGGCTGCCAGGGATGTGCCTGGTCAGTCTGCATTTGTGGGTGCTGCCTTTCAATTCGCTCGCCACCGGACCCCTGGTCAAGCACCTGCTGGATGAGGACACTCTGGTGGCGTCCACCGTGGCTGATGGCCTGGGCGAGGTCTACACTGACTTCGCCATTCATGCCGACGGCTTTTCCCGCATGATGCTGTTTGCGGGCAGCATGACACCGCGCAGGCTGGGGCGATTGGTGCAGCGCCTGCTGGAGATTGAAACCTACCGCATGGCGGCCTTGCTGGGCCTGCCTGCCGCGCGTGAGGCTTCCAACGTGCTGGCGTCGGCCGAGCGTGAACTGGCCGAGTTGGCGCAATCCATCCGCAGTGCCACGCGAAACGATGAACCCTTGTTGCTGGACCGCCTGACCAAACTGGCGGGCCAGGTTGAAAGTCAACACGCAGCCACCCACTCGCGTTTTTCGGCCAGTAGTGCTTATTTTGAGCTGGTGGACAAACGCATTGACGACATTGCAGAGTCGCGTCTGGCAGGCCTGCAAACGATTCGCGATTTCATGGATCGCCGTCTGACACCGGCGCGTAGCACCTGCGAATGGGCGGTGCGGCGGCAGGATGCCCTGTCTCAGCGGGTGTCGCGCATCAGCAACCTGCTGCGCACGCGGGTCGAGATCGAGCAGCAGCAAAGCAGCCAGGCCTTGCTGGCGACCATGAATGCGCGGCAGGATTTGCAGCTCAAACTGCAATCCACGGTGGAGGGCTTGTCCGTGGCGGCTATCACTTATTACATTGTGGGCTTGATCAGCTACCTGGCCAAAGGCGCACACAGCGTGGGCTGGCCCTGGAGCCCGGAGACCACAGCGGCCGGAGCCATTCCGCTGGTGGCTTTGGGTGTCTGGTGGTCATTGCGGCAGTTGCACCACCGCGTGGCGCAAAGCCTGACAAAATGAGGGCATGAAACGCCGTCATCTCGTCCAGTTACTGTCGTCCAGCCCCGCAATTGCACTTGCAACCCTGACCGGCCTGTCGCCCGGTGATGCATCGGCCCAAACCTACCCCGTGAAAGCGGTGCGCCTGATCGTGCCGTTTCCGGCGGGCGGTGCCACAGATATTTTTGCGCGGGTACTGTCGCAAAAACTCGGTGAAAAGCTGGGCAATGCGGTGGTGGTTGAAAACCGGCCGGGTGCGGGGGGCACGATTGGCTCCGACATGGTGGCCAAGGCGGCTCCCGATGGCTACACCCTGCTGCTGGCAACCTCCAGTACCCATTCCATCGGTCCGGCCTTGAATGCCCGCATGCCCTACGACGCCGTGCGCGACTTCACGCCCATTTCGCACGTGGGCAACGCGCCCAGCATCATGCTGGTGCCCAACGCTTCTCCGGCAAAGACGCTTAAAGAGTGGCTGGTCTACGCAAAGCAAAATCCTGGCAAGCTCAACTACGCGTCCAGCGGCAACGGCACCATTGTTCATCTGACGGCCGAGCTGTTCAAGGCTCAAACCGGGTTGTTCATCGTGCATATTCCCTATAAGGGCACGGCGCTGGCCATACCTGATCTGGTCAGTGGCAAGGTGGACCTGATGTTTGACTCCCTGCCCACTGGCTTGCCCCATGTGCGCGATGGCAGGCTGCGTGCGCTGGCCGTGACCTCGGCCAAACGCACCTCGATGGCACCCGAGCTGCCTGCGGTGTCCGAGCTGCTGCCCGGTTTTGAATCCAACACCTGGTTTGGGCTGTATGGCCCCAAAGGGCTGGCCCCCGATGTGCTGGCGAAAATCGGTACGGCGGTGAATCAGGCCCTGGCCGACGCAGAAGTGAAAGACAAGCTCGCCCGGCTGGGCATTGAGCCGGTGGGTGGCACTGCCGCACAATTTGGCCAGATGGCGGCGGCCGATGCTGCCAAATGGAAACAGATCATTGCTGATCGCAAAATCACGTCCGAATGACCCGAACGACCCGAGTGAGCATGAACTTCAATTACAACAACCCCTATTCATCCACACGCATTCCACTGTTTGCGCGCAATGTGGTGTCAACCTCGCACCCGCTGGCTGCACAGGCCGGCTTGAGCATGCTCTACAAGGGCGGCAGTGCTGTGGATGCTGCCATTGCTGCCGCTGCCGTGATGACGATTTGCGAGCCGGTCAGCAATGGGCTGGGCAGTGACGCCTTCTGCATCTTGTGGGATGGCAAAGAGTTGCACGGCCTGAATGCCTCCGGGGGGGCACCGAAGGCCTGGACACCGGACTATTTCAGGTCCCGGTACGGGGCTGACGCGGTGACGCCACCCAAGCGTGGTTTTGATTCGGTCACGGTGCCTGGCGCTGTGAGCAGTTGGGTGGCCTTGAGTGAGCGCTTTGGCAAACTGCCTTTTGCCGATCTGCTCGCACCCGCGATTGATATCGCCGAGCGCGGCTACCTGGTCCCTCCCGTGGTGCAGGGCAAATGGGCGGCACCCGTGGATGAGTTGGGTTCGTTGCCGGGTTTTGCCGAGACATTTTTGCCGCGGGGACGCGCACCGCAAGTGGGTGAGTTATTCCAGTTCAAGGCCGCAGCCCGCGCCCTCCGGGCGATTGCTGCTACAAAAGGTGAAGCGTTTTACACCGGTGAAATTGCCGCCGCCATCGAGAAGTTTTCGACGCAGCATGGCGGCAGCCTGATGGCCCGTGATTTCGCGGCTTACAAACCGGAGTGGGTCAAACCGATTGGCAAAAATTACCGGGGGTACACCCTGCATGAGATTCCGCCCAACGGCCAGGGCATTGCGGCCTTGATCGCCCTGGGGATTCTGGACAAGTTTGATTTGTCGGGGCTGGATGCGGATGGCGTGGATGCACAGCACCTGCAGATCGAGGCGATGAAGCTCGCCTTTGCCGACACCTACCGCTACGTGTCCGAGCCTTCCACCATGGAAGTCACGGCGGCGCAAATGCTGGACGACGCCTACCTGGCATCGCGCGCCAAGCTTATCAACTCGAAGAAGGCGCAAGACTTTGGCGCGGGCAACCCGGTCAAGGGTGGCACGATTTACCTCACTGCCGCCGATGAGTCCGGCATGATGGTCAGCTTCATCCAGAGCAACTACATGGGCTTTGGCTCGGGTTGCGTGGAGCCCGGTTTTGGCATCAGCCTGCAAAACCGGGGGCACGGCTTCAGCCTGAACCCGGCCAGCCCCAATGTGGTGGCACCCGGCAAACGACCGTTTCACACCATCATCCCTGCATTTCTAACCAAGGATGGCCAGCCGCAGATGAGTTTTGGCGTGATGGGCGGCAATATGCAGCCTCAGGGACACATGCAAACCCTGGTTCGCATGCTGGATTACCGCCAGAGCCCGCAGATGGCCTGTGATGCGCCGCGCTGGCGTTTCAACCAGGGGCTGGAAATCAATGTTGAGGCAGGCATGGCCGCCAGCACGGTTCAGGCCTTGAGCGAACGTGGTCACCACATGGAGGTCATCAACGACTCCTATCAGGATTTCGGGGCGGGCCAGTTCATCTGGCGGGCAGGTGATCCGGGTGTGCAGGGCTATGTGGCTGCCAGCGATGCCCGGCGGGACGGACAGGCTGTTGGATTTTGAGCCAGAAGCAGCCCCGTAAATTCAAATGAGTCGCGGCAGATAATGGATACTATGCGCATTGTTTGACGGAAACAGTTCAACACCTCCATGGCTTCATCGTCCAACCCTACCTTGCTCAGCGGCGCTCCAGAACTGAAAACACCCAAAGTGCTGGCCGTGCTGTTTGCAGATATCGCAGGCAGTACCAAGTTGTACGACACGCTGGGCGATGAGCAGGCCAAGCGGATGATTGACGATTGCATAGCGCTGATGCGCGGTGTAACAGAGCAATATGGCGGCAGGGTGGTCAAGACCATCGGCGACGAAGTCATGTGTGTCTTGCCCGACGCTGACAGTGCCTGCCTGGCCGCGACCGACATGCAGCTCAAGATATCGGCTTTGCCGGTGGTCTCAGGCGTTCAGCGCGCCATACGCGCCGGTTTTCATGCAGGCCCCGTCATCGAAGAAAACAATGACGTATTTGGCGACACGGTCAATCTGGCGGCACGCATGGCCGGGCTGGCCAAGGGCACGCAGATCATGACTACGCGCGCCACGGTAGACCGGCTGTCGCCCATGTTGCGGGGTTCTACCCGCCCCATTGCTGCCCTGTCGGTCAAAGGCAAGGGCGACGATGTGGAGGTGTGCGAAATCATCTGGCAGGCCTCTGAAGAAATGACCATGGCGACCCCCTCCCTGGCTGCTGCGGCGCGCCATGTTGAGCTGCGCATGCGGCATGGGGGCCAGGACCATGTTCTGGAGCAGGCCAATTCAGCCATCATTCTGGGGCGGGATGCGAGCTGCCAGATCGTGGTGGCGGATCGCATGGCCTCGCGCCAGCATGCCCGTATCGAGCGCCGCCGGGACAAGTTTTTCCTGATCGACCAGAGCACCAATGGCACCTTTGTGTGGGTCGAAGGCGAACCCGAAATCAGCCTGCGCCGGGAAGAAGTCATGTTGCGTGGCAGCGGCAAGATCGCGTTTGGCCACAGTGTGGGCGAGACCAGCGACGAAGTCGTGGAGTTTATCGTCACGGGTTGAACTGAACACCCTGCCGCCAATTGTGGTCGGGTGTCTTCGCGGCTATTCAAGCAGCCATTCAGGTTGTCTTCAGGCCTTTGAGCAGGCTCTTCCCACGCGAATCCGGCGCTGTCAACAACCCCGCAGGCGGTACCGAGTCCAACTTGCCACGCACTGCCTGGTCGGCACAAACGCCTGCAAAGCTGGCGCTGACCTCTGAGCCGCTGGAGCCGGCCAGTGAAAAACAGGTCTGACCCAACTTGGCATTGAGGGGTTTGAAGACGGTTTCCTGAAGAATGTCGGCTGCGCTGCCCTCTGGCAATTGCAACTGGTAAGTACCTGAGTCAGCTGTCAGTTGAACGTCCAGCACCTGGCGAATGCCACGCAGCTCCCGCAACACAGACTCAGCCGTCTGCTTGTCAGGCAGACCGGTGATTTTCAGGCTGGTCTTGCGCGTCCCGAAGTTGAAATGTTGCAAAAAGAAATTTTTGGAAAACTCGTCACCGACGGCCTTGCCAATGTCGGCAAGCGCCTGGTCTTCCGTGGCCCAGCTCTGGCCTTTGGGCAAGACGGTGTTGAGGTAGATCTCTTCGCCGCTGGCCTTGTCAATGGCCTTGATGGTCCAAGAGGTCAATACTGTTTTGGTGATGGTCAGGCCCGATGCCGCGAGCTTTGCGGACAACTGTTTGACCTTGGCCTCGCCCTGAATTGAAAAGTCGGCGACTTGCGCTTTGGGGCCGGTGGGGGTCTCGCCCTCAGCGGACCAGACCCTGAACCCAAATGACTTGATTCGTTCTTTCAGGACGTTTTCGGCCAGCACAGAGCGGGCAGTCGGCAGAGCCTGCGATGTTTCCGCATTGCCAATCAGCATGGTGATTGACACTTTCGGATCGCCGTTGTTGCGGATGAATTCAATGCGCTCTTCTTTGGACAACTGGTTAAGCGACTTCTGCACATCACGCACCTTGACCACGGCACGCGTCTCCGTCTCGATCAGACCGTCTTTGCCGGTGACCGGCGCGCCTTCATGGATGACCGACTTGATGAAGCTTCCTGACTGCGACAACAGCTTCTGCTCAATCACCCGGTAGTTTGTGTTGAGCGAGGTCTTGTCGATGTACAAGGCCAGCGCCTTCTCTATGAGCTGGCGGCTGGCATCGGCGCGGGCCTCGCTCTGGGCGGCACCCGCATCACCCTTGAATTTAGGATCTTTGGGGTCCACCAGCCCCAGCGCACTGATGATCATCGTGCCGGGCTCCTGCGCCGGTTCGCTGGCCATTGATGCGGGCGCAATGACCACCGCAGGTACCTGGGTCATTGCTGGTGCGGCGGGCGCGGTCCCGGTGGCTAGAGGCGGTGGTGCGGTCTGGCTTTGGGCTACCGCTGGCGCACCGGCACGGTCTTTGTTACTCAAAAAATAGGCACCCGCAGCACCCACCAGCAACACGCCAGCAATGCCGCCTGCCACCATGCCGTTGGAAATTGATTTGCCGCTTTTGGGTTTGCCTGCTGCTTCGGATGCCGCTGCCGCAACAGGTTGTGGCACCGGGTGGCTGGCAACCGGGACCTCAATGGGCGGTGAAATGGGCACTTTAGGCGCGCGGGTGGCCAGCTGCGGCACCGGGGCCGGGGCTGCCATGGGCCGGGTCAGGTTGACCACGGTGGCGTCGGCAATGGCGGCTGCGGTCTGGGTGTTCTGGGTGTTGACGAAGGTCTGCTCGGCCGCCTGGCTGGTAACCGCAGCACGGATGGCCGCAGCAAACTCTTTTGCGTTCTGGAACCGGTCTGCAGGGTTCTTGGCAATGGCCTTTTTCACAACGGCATCCAGAGCCGCAGGCAGGGCCAGGTTCAGTGTCGAGGGCGGCAGCGGCTCTTCGCGCAGAACCTTGTACATGATGGTCGTGGTATTGCCCGTGAATGGCTTTTCGCCAGTCAAAAACTGGTACAGAATCACACCGCACGAAAAAATATCGCTGCGACCGTCAACCGTCTGGCCCATGAACTGCTCGGGTGACATGTACGACGGTGTGCCCATCACAGTGCCCGCCTGCGTCAGCTCTGAGGTTTCTATGCGCGCTATGCCGAAATCAGCCACCTTGATCTTGCCGTCCGCCAGCATGATCAGGTTGGCCGGCTTCATGTCCCGGTGCGTGACGCCCTTGGAATGCGCATGGTCCAGCGCATCCAGAATTTCGCCCATGATGCGATCAACTTCCGTCAACGGGAAACGCTCGTTGCCGTCAAAGTAATCCTTGAGCTCGCGGCCCTTCACGAATTCCATGGCGATGAAGGCCACTCGTTCACCGTCTGCAGGCTGGCCATTCGGCCCGGCGACCATGGTGCGGTCATCCTCGGCGACGACTTCGCCGTAGTCATACACGGCCACAATGCCCGGGTGGTTCAAACGGCCCGCTGCCTGCGCTTCTCGCTTGAAACGTGCCAGCACATCCTTGACCTCGGCGCTGTTGAGCTGCGCCGGCAAAATCGTCTTGATGGCCACAGTTCGCTCGATCACGGGGTCAAAGCCCTCGTAAACGATGCCCATGGCACCTTTGCCGAGCTCCCGGCGAATCAGGTATTTACCGAGTTTGGACAATGTCGGCATGTGGCTTCCCTGGCGTTGGCGGTTCTAAAAAAGCGCGTGAATTTCTGGCGATCACTTGTATTTGGCGTCAATATCCCAGACGGCGGTCTGCACCAGCCGCTGAATCATCGTGTCCAGACCCACCCCGCCTTTGGCACTTTGGGAAATACCCATGACGCTGGAACCCGTCGCGCCCACTTCCATCTTGAGTTCCTTGTAGCCCTGGGCCACCTGCTCAGTGGTGTTGGCGTTCATGATCTTGTAGCGCATGCCGACCAGCCAGACGCCGGTTGAGTCGCGTGTCTGCACAGTGCCCACAACCCCCCCGGTGGCCGCGCCGGCCCGGGTGCCACTCAGGCCGCTGATCAGGCCGCCGATGGCACGACCGTCAAAGCCTTTTTGATTCTCGGCAATCTGCTCGGCTTTCAGAATGTCGAACTTGACAATCCACTTGGTGGTCTTGAGCTTGCCGGGTGACAGCGCCTTGCGTGCGGCTTTGGGGTCGCCCAGGTTGAAGGCCAGCGTGACTTCATTGAGCAGCTTGCCCAGGTTGGCACGCTCCAGCACCGTGAAATTGGCCTGGGACAGCTCCAGCTCGCCGAAGTCGGCAATGTTGTTGGGTGAGAACTTCTGCGTGAAGCTGGCGTTGCTGCTCTTGATTTCACCCGGGATGACGATAAGTGCAGGGCCTTTTTTCTTGATGTTCTTATACTCCACCTCTTTGTAGGCGGCGGCATCAGCGGCGGCGTTGGCCTTCTCTGACGTGGAACTGCCAGCCGTCGGAGACGGGTTGCCGAAGGTCGGCCCGGACGCTTGTGCCGGTGCAGTTGCGGGCGCGGACGCAGAAGGTGCCAGCGTCTGGCTTGAATTGCCAGCGGTGGTAGGCCCCGACGTCTGGCAAGCACTCAAGGCAAATGCCAGCAAAAAGGTGCTCAGTGCAAACCACAATGGCCGCTTGGGTGTCGTCATGAAAACTCCTGTTGAGTGAAGGCGCGCTATCTCTATCTTCAAAGGGCTTTATTTGTACTTGGCGTCAATGTCCCAGACGGCAGTTTGCACTAGGCGCTGCACCATGGTGTCCAGGCCTACGCCGCCCTTGGCACTCTCACCGATGCCCATGACGCTGGTTCCGGTGGCGCCCACTTCCATTTTCAGTTCTTTGTAGCCTTGCGCGACCTGTTCGGTGGTGTTGGCATCCATGATCTTGTAGCGCATGCCGATGAGCCACACACCGGTGGAGTCCTGGGTCTGAACCGAGCTGGTCACGCGGCCAGCCACTGCACCCCCCATGCCACCGCCCAGCATGCCCATCAGGCCGCCAATCGCGCGCCCGTCAAAGCCCTTCTTGTTCTCGGCAATCTGTTCTGCTTTCAAGATGTCGAATTTGACAACCCACTTGGTCGTCTTGAGCTTGCCCACCTGCATGGTCTTGCGCGCAGCGGCTGGGTCGCCCAGGTTGTAGGCCAGCGAAATCTCATTCAGCAGATTGCCCAGGTTGGCACGCTCCAGCACCGCAAAATTGGCCTGCGACAGCTCGATCTCGCCGAAATCAGCAATGTTGTTCGGACCGAATTTCTGGGTGAAGGTGGCGCTGCTGGCCTTGATTTCACCGGGGATCACGACCAGGGCAGGGCCTTTTTTGTTCTTGTTGGTGTACTCCACCTCTTTGTAGGCGGCTGCATCGGCGGCGGCGTTGGCCTTGTCAGACGTTGATGTGCCCGCCGTAGGCGACGGGTTGCCAAATGTGGGTTGCGCCAGCACCTGGCCACCCATGGCCACCAGCGCAAAAACAGCACTGATGGCGGCACCCCTGAACATTGCGGATGGTGTTTTCATTGAGATATCCCCTGTGTTAAAAGTTGACTGGATTCGTGATGACCAGGCCGGGCCTGATCATGTATGGGCTGCCGGATTACTGGCCGCCCGATCGCTGGCAATAGTCAGCATAGAGTTTGGC
>JANOAP010000613.1:0-7736 GCA_031411175.1 Rhodoferax sp.
GCAACGCCCAATGCCGGAGCCTCCGCCCGTCACCACCATCACCTTGCCCGCCATCAGGCCGGGGGCAAACACGGAACCATATTTTTTCATGCACGTTCCTGAATAAACAAACCCATGGCGGCATCGGTCAGGTCGTCAAGCGATGCCGTTTTCTTGCGGTCAAACCACTGCACCGACCAGTTGAGCGCGCCAAAGATCATCATGCGTGCCAGCCCCGGCGAACCCCTGATGCGACCAGTGGCGTGCAGCGCCTCCAGCACGGGCAGCCAGGCTGCCTCGTAATCGGTTTGCAACCTCGCCAGTGCGCTGCGCTGGCGCACATTGAGGGAGCGCGCCTCGTACAGCATGACCGGAATGAAGTCGCTGCCCGGCCCCAGCAGCACATCAAAATGGGCGCGCACCAGCAGACGCATCTGGCTCAATGGCTCGCTAGCCTTGGGGTCAATCACAATTTGCATCGCGCGGCTTTGACGCTCCAGCGCCGAGCGCATGCCCTCTTCCATCACTGCATAAAGAAGTGCGTTCTTGCTCTTGAAATGATAAAACGGCGAGCCGCTGTGCATACCCACCGCCGCCGCAATGTCGCGCGTGGTGGTAGCACCATAGCCATTGCGGTGAAACAGCCTGGCTGCGCCCTGTAGCAACTGGAGGCGGCGGTTGCCGTCGTCGCGCTCATCAAGCGTCTTGCGTGGGCGACCCCGAGGCCGCTTTTCAGGGTTGAGGGGGCTGGGCGCGTTGCTGCTATTTTTGGCTGGAATTGCTACGGCTAAGGTCATACACCTTCACGATAACAAATCTCTCTATTTTTAACAAGCGTTTGCTTTGTGAAAATAATCCGCCCTGCACCGCCAGGCCGTAGCGCTATACATTCAATAGCTGCTTAAGCATATGGCTAGTGGTTGTCGCGCGGGATGCCAAATGTTGCGTGGATCTTCTGGTATTTGACCGCCGGCTTCAGCACCATGCCTTCGGACAATTCGCCGACGATGCCACGCTGGATTTCCTGCCACGGCGTTTGGCTGACGGGGTATTTGTAGCCACCCGCAGCTTCCAGTGCCATGCGGCGACTGGCCAGTTCGGCATCGGGCACCAGCACATTGGCCGTGCGTTTTTTCAGATCGATGCGCACGCGGTCTCCCGTCTTCAGTATCGCGAGTCCACCGCCCGTCGCGGCTTCCGGCGACGCATTCAGGATTGATGGCGAACCTGATGTGCCTGACTGGCGTCCGTCTCCAATGCAGGCCAGCGCCGTAACGCCCTTCTTCAGCAAATAGTCAGGGGCTCGCATGTTGACCACCTCGGCCGCTCCGGGATAGCCGACGGGCCCGACACCGCGCATGAACAGCACGCTGCTGGCCGTCAGCTTGAGCTTCGGGTCGTCGATGCGATGGTGGTAGTCTTCCGGCCCATCGAACACCACGGCGGTGCCTTCGAAGGCCATTGGATCTGCCGGATTCTCAAGGTACTGCTTGCGGAACTCGGGCGTGATCACGCTGGTCTTCATGATGGCAGAATCGAACAGGTTGCCGCTGAAATTCAGGAAGCCCGCGTCCTTCTTCATCGGCTTCGCGTACGGAAAAATCACTTTGCGGTCGTCCGTGAAGCGGCCTTCGCAGTTCTCGATGAGGGTCTTGCCATTGGCAGTGAGCGCGGGTTGGATTTTCCCTTTGGCGATCAGTTCCGCCACCACGGCGGGGACACCTCCAGCGCGGTAGTAGTCCTCGCCCAGGTACTCGCCTGCCGGCTGAAGATTGACCAACAGCGGAATCTTGTAGCCGTGTTTTTCCCAATCAGCGGTGGAGAGCGGCACGCCGATGTGCTTGGCAATCGCATTCAGGTGCACCGGTGCATTGGTCGAACCGCCTATTGCCGAATTGACGACGATGGCGTTCTCGAACGCAGCACGCGTCAGAATGTCGGAAGGCTTCAAATCTTCGCGCACCATCTCGACGATGCGCTTGCCGGTCATGTAGGCCATCTCCTGGCGGTCGCGGTAGGGCGCGGGAATGGCCGCGCTGCCGGGCAGCGTCATGCCCAACGCTTCGGCCAGAGAGTTCATCGTGGACGCCGTACCCATGGTGTTGCAATGGCCCGTTGAAGGGGCCGACGAAGCCACCAGTTTCAAGAACTCCTGGTAGCCGATTTCACCCGCCGCCATCAACTCGCGCGCGCGCCAGACGATGGTGCCCGAGCCGGTGCGCTCACCCTTGAACCAGCCGTTGAGCATCGGCCCGGAGTTCAGCGCAATCGCCGGAATATCGACAGTTGCTGCGGCCATCAGTTGTGCCGGTGTGGTCTTGTCGCAGCCCGTGGTCAGCACCACGCCATCGATCGGGTAGCCATACAGCACCTCGATCAGCGACAGGTATTGCAGATTGCGGTCCAGCGCAGCCGTCGGACGTTTGCAGGTTTCCTGGATCGGGTGAATCGGGAACTCAAACGCGATGCCACCTGCGTCGCGGATACCCTCGCGCACGCGCTCGGCCAGCACCAGATGGTGGCGATTGCAGGGCGCGATGTCCGAACCGGTCTGCGCAATGCCGATGATTGGCCGACCCGATTGCAGCTCGTCGAAGGCCAGCCCAAAGTTCATCGTACGCTCCAGATAGAGCGCCGTCATGTCTGCGTTGTCGGGGTTGTCAAACCAGGCCTGTGAGCGCAGGCGTTGCGTGTTCGTGCGTGCGGTCTTCAGGGTACCCTTTGGGGCGAGGTTTTTCTTCTTCATTTCATCCCCTTAAGGGTTTGGGCAGCATTGGGCAGCAATTTGCAGTCTTCTATGTATTGCCGAATGATGTCGGCAAAGTTTTCATGGGGGCGCAGGCCGAGCCGCTCGGCCCGAGCCGCACTGGCACCACCCGGCCAGTTGGCGACGATACCGGCAATGCGTTCATCACGCTCAAAACGCACCAGCTTGCGAACAGCCGGGCCGGCTACCTGTTCCAGCGCCTCAAGCATGTCGCTGACCTTGACGTTGAGTGCTGGCAGGTTCATTGCAGTGCGCCCGCAAAACGCTTCGCGCGAGGCTTCGTACACGGCAATCAGGCCATCGACCGTGCGCGACGGAGACGACATTGGATGTGACACATCCGGCGATACCGGGCAGATCGACTCAACGCCCGCCAGCGGCTCCCGGATGATGCCACTGAAGAAGGATGAGGCAGCCCCGTTGGGCTTGCCAGGCCTGACGGTGACCGTCATCAGCCGGGCAGCGCGACCATCGATGAATCCTTTGCGCGTGTAGTCCGCGATCAGGTGTTCGCAGATCAGTTTTTGCGTGCCGTATGAGGTCTGTGGTGCAGGCAGCGTGTCATCAGCCACAATCTTGGGCAGCGGCACTGCAGGGTCGGGTCCATAGACCGCAACAGAACTCGAAAACACCATACGCGGAAGCTTGGCACCCGCATTGACATTGGCCCGCAGTGCATCAAGCAGGGCGCGCGTGCTATCGAGGTTGGAGCGCAGGCCCAGTTCAAAGTCGGCCTCGCATTCGCCGGACACTGCGGAAGCCAGATGGAAGACGCCATCGAACGACTCGGTGTGCAAGGCCGCAGTTTGCGACAGCAGCGCTCCGGTGCGGGCTTCAACACGAGCATCAGCCAGCAGATCAGCAGGCGGCGGCGCGATGTCGGTCAACACCAGGCGGTCGATGCGGCTACCGGCCAGCGTGCCCCGTGCGAGCAAGGTGCGGGCAAGTCGCGCACCGACAAAGCCGCCACCTCCGGTGATCAGCAGTTTCATCTGGGTCTCCTTCAAGTTTTTGTTACGAATAGTGGGTGATTTACCAGCCCAGGCGGGATGCTGATCTAGTTCGCAGTGCTGCAACCATTAACGCGCTTATCATATTACTATAGTACAAATCACAGGACTTTCCCTGATGGCGGAGTGTCGCCGCGATACCCATACTCCACCGGCTGCAATGCGTATATTCATCCTCCCGTTTCCCATCCGAACCCATTTTTTTTAGGACTTCAACGCATGGCCAGTGTCACGATCCAGGCAGTCAAGAAAAATTTCGGCGAAGTTCAAATTCTGCATGGCGTAGACATCGACATCAAGGACGGCTCATTCACCGTGCTGGTGGGGCCGTCGGGTTGCGGCAAGTCAACGCTGCTGCGCATGATTGCCGGCCTGGAACAAATCAATGGCGGCGAAATCCGCATTGGCGACAGACGCGTCAATGACCTGCCGCCCAAGGAACGCGACATCGCCATGGTGTTCCAGAACTACGCGCTGTATCCGCACATGACGGTGCGCGACAACATGGCCTTCGCCCTGGCGCTGGCCAAGGTCGATAAGGCGGACATCGAGTCCAAGGTCAAGCGTGCGGCCGAAATTCTGGGGCTGGTGCCTTTGCTGGAGCGCTATCCACGACAGTTGTCGGGTGGGCAGCGGCAGCGCGTGGCCATGGGCCGCGCGATTGTTCGCGACCCACAGGTGTTTCTGTTCGACGAACCACTGTCCAACCTTGACGCCAAACTGCGGGTGGCCATGCGCAGCGAGATCAAGGAACTGCACCAACGCTTGAAGACCACGTCGATCTACGTGACGCACGACCAGATCGAGGCGATGACCATGGGCGACAAGATCGTGGTGATGCGAGATGGCCGCATCGAGCAGACTGGCAGTCCGCTGGAGCTCTATGACATGCCTGCCAACCAGTTCGTGGCTGGCTTCATCGGCTCACCCGCGATGAATTTCCTGCCTGGAACGCTACGCCGCGCCGGAGGCACGGCGTCTGTGGAACTGCATGACGGTACCTTGCTGGCCGCACCGCTGCAAACGGGCGGGGCAGACGGCCAGCCGGTTGTCTATGGCACACGGCCTGAGCACCTTGCGCTGTCAAGCGCCGGTGGCATACCCTCCAAAGTGGTGGTGATGGAGCCAACCGGCATGGACACTTTCGTGGCATGCCGCCACGAGGGCACCGAGCTGTCGGCCGTGTTCCGCGAGCGTCACGACTTCGCGCCTGGTACCACGATCCATCTGCAGCCTGATCTGCAGCGAGCGCATCTTTTCGACGCAGGCACCGGTGAACGGCTGGTGGCCTGAGTATCAGTGACTGCCCGTTCAAACAACACAGGAGAACTCCATGAGTGATTTCAACCGCCGCAAGTTTCTGGAAGGTTCAGCCGGCGTCGCTGCCGCAGCAACCATGGGCACTGGCGCAGCCGTCTTTGCCCCCATGGCGCAGGCGCAAACCCTGACCTTCAAGCCCGAGAAAGGCGCCAAGCTGCGCGTTCTGCGCTGGAGCCGTTTCGTCCAGGGCGACATTGACGCGTACATGATCAATGTCAAGAAATTCACTGAAAAGACTGGCATCGAGGTGCGTGTCGACAACGAGGGCTGGGAAGACGTGCGCCCCAAGGCTGCGGTTGCCGCCAATACGGGCGCGGGTCCAGACATCATTCTGTCAACCAATGACGATGCGAACCTGTACCCCGAGAAACTACTCGACGTGACTGACCTGGCCGAATACCTGGGAAAGAAGTACGGTGGCTGGTATCCCGCCGTGCAACAGTACCTGCGACCCGACGGCAAAAAGTGGCTGGGCTTGGGCCTGGGTGCTGCAGGCTCCATGATTGTGTACCGCGACAGCCAGGTCAAAGCCGCAGGCTTCAGCAGCTTTCCGAAGGACACGGCGGGCTTCCTTGCGCTGCACAAGGCGCTGGCTGCCAAGGGCACACCAGGCGGCTATGCCCTGGGCAACGCCACGGGCGACAGCCTGTGGACCAACTGGCTGATCTGGTCGCACGGCGGTCAATTGGTCGATAAGAACAACAAGGTGGTGATTGACAGCCCCGAGACGATGAAGGCTCTCGAATACGGCAAGGAGCTGTACTCTACCTTCATCCCGGGCACCTTGTCATGGCTCGACCCGAACAACAACAAGGCCTTCCTCGACGGCCAAATCAGTGTCACCAACAACGGCATCTCGATCTACTACGCGGCGAAGAATTCCACTGATGCCAAGGTCAAAGAGATAGCAGCCGACATCCAGCATGCCCCTTTCCCGGTCGGCCCAGTGGGTGTGGCGACCGAGTCACATCTGTTCTTCAACCAGATGGTCATGAAATACACCAAGTACCCGCAGGCGGCCAAGGAATTCCTGCGCTTCATGATGGAGCGCGAGCAGTTCGACAACTGGCTGATCGGTGCAGGCGGCTATATCGGGCAGCCGCTCGCAGCTTACGAGTCGTGCCCCATCTGGACGTCCGACCCGAAGAACACGCCCTATCGCGACTGTGTGAAAAACATGCGTCCATCGGGTTACGCAGGCAAGCTGGGCTATGCATCGGCAGGTGCCGGTGCCGACTTCATCGTCCCCAACATGGTGGCTGAAGCCATCAGCGGGGCGAAGACACCGAAGGAAGCAATGGAGCGCGCCCAGAAACGCGCTGAACGTTATTACAAGGTCTGATCGTGGTGCAACCTGCGGTGCAAGAAACGGTGCATGTCCGTGCACCGCGGGCTGCGGCAAGACAGCCGTCAATGCTGGAGAAATTCCAGAACAACAAGAACGCGCTGGGCTGGGCCTTCATGCTGCCCGCCACCGTGCTGCTGCTGCTGTTTCTCACCTACCCGTTGGGGCTGGGCACCTGGCTTGGCTTTACCGACGCCAAGATAGGCCGCGACGGCGAATGGATCGGCTTGGAGAACTTCAGCTTTCTGGTGACTGACAGCGTCACCCAGCTCGCGCTGTTCAACACCCTGTTTTATACCGCCGTGGCCAGTGTCGTGAAGTTCGGCCTCGGGCTCTGGCTGGCGCTGCTGCTCAACAAGAACCTGCCGTTCCAGAGTTTTTTCCGCGCCGTCGTGCTACTGCCGTGGATCGTGCCGACCGCCTTGTCAGCCATCGCGTTCTGGTGGATATTCGACGCGCAATTCTCAATCATCAGCTGGGTATTGATGAAGATGGGATTGATCGACAAGTACATCGATTTCCTCGGCAACCCGTGGAATGCGCGCATCTCGACCATCATCGCGAACGTGTGGCGCGGCATTCCGTTCGTCGCGATCTCGCTGTTGGCGGGCCTGCAGACCATCTCACCGTCTTACTATGAAGCTTCGGCGATTGATGGTGCCACGCCGTGGCAGCAGTTCCGCCACATCACGCTGCCCCTGCTCACACCCATCATCGCAGTGGTCATGACGTTCTCCGTTTTGTTCACCTTCACTGACTTCCAGCTGATTTACGTGCTGACGCGCGGCGGCCCGCTGAACGCAACCCACCTGATGGCCACACTGGCGTTCCAGCGCGCAATCTCGGGTGGCGCGCTGGCCGAAGGTGCAGCGATCGCAACGCTGATGGTGCCATTCCTGCTGGCCGCCATCATGTTCAGTTACTTCGGCCTGCAGCGCCGAGCCTGGCAGCAAGGAAGCGACAAATGACAACCCCCACGCTTGCCACTTCGTGTGCTGCGCGGCCCCCCAAGGAGGCTGGATGAGCAACGCCAAAAACAACGACGCATCCCAGGGCATGGACTATCTGCAGTCTCTGCCACGGCGCTGGGTCACGATCTACATTCCCATCGTGCTGTTCGTGATCGTGCTGCTGTTCCCGTTTTACTGGATGGCGATCACCTCGTTCAAGCCCGACAACGAACTGCTCTCGCGCAGCGGGAATCCGTTCTGGATCGTCGGCCCGACACTCGCGCACTTCGAGAAGCTGCTGTTCAAGACCGAATACCCGGCCTGGCTGTGGAACACGGTGATTGTGTCCGTGATATCCACAGGCA